>NZ_JAMYUO010000008.1:0-241657 GCF_040323125.1 Mesorhizobium sp. M0062 | reverse complement strand
CACGTCGTTGGTCAGCACGTTGCCGGTCACGATGGCGCCCTCGGCAGCATTGTTGCTGTTCGAGACTGCCGTCGGCACGTCGTCGGTGACGTCGATGGTGATGGTGTTGGTGATCGTGTTGCCGTTGGCGTCGGTGGCCTGGTAGGTGAAGCTCTCGACGTTGTTGACGGTGTTGGTGCCGTTGTTGGCGTCGACGCCGTCGACCGGCGAGGTCAGCGTGTAGCTGTAGGTGCCGTTGGCATTGAAGGTCAGCGTGCCGTGCACGCCGGTGGCGCTGCTCAGCAGTGCGTAGGTGTAGGGACCGGTGCCGCCCGACACATTGTCGACGACAGTGCCGGCGATGGTCTCGGCGGTGCTCGACGGGTTGCTGCCGATCGGCAGCGCCGCCTCGTTGACCGTCAGGTCGTCGTTGGAAGCGGCCAGGCCGCTGTCGGACAGGTTGATGGTGAGCGTCGTCGTCGACAGGTCGCCGTCGCCATCCATGATGGTGTAGACGAAGGTGTCCGTCGCGCCGCCGACCGGGACCACGTTGGGCAGGCCGTCATAGCTGTAGGTGCCGTTGGCGTTCAGCGTCAGCGTGCCATAGGTGCCGGGAATGCCCGCCCCGCCAAGCCCGCCGCTCACCGGCACTGCGGTGTTGCTGCCGGCGGCTACGCCGACAACCCCGCCACCGGCGGCAAAGCCGTCGGCGCCGGCCACGTCGTTGGTCAGCACGTTGCCGGTCACGATGGCGCCCTCGGCAGCATTGTTGCTGTTCGAGACTGCCGTCGGCACGTCGTCGACGATGTCTATGACGATCGCCGCCGGAGCCGAGGACGAGGTGCCGTCCGACACGGTGAGCGAGAAGGTCTCGGTCTCGGTGACGGCGGGAACGTCCGTGGTCGGACTGGTCAGCGTGTACTGGTAGGTCGCTAAGCCGGTTACCGCGTTGTAGCCGGTGATCAGCAGCGTGCCTTGGTCGCCCGGGAAGGTCGAACCGTTGAGGCTGCCGATGGCAACCGTGGTGCCGCCGATGGTGACGCTCTGGACGTCGTCGAGGCCGTCGGGGTCCGATACCGTGAAGGTGCCTGTCGCCACCGTGCTGCCGTTGCCGGCCGCCGAACCCGCCGCAAGGCCGGCTTCATAGACCAGGTCGTGCGCGCCGGCCGGGTTGCCCTGGTCGACGACGATCTGCGGCGCGTCGTTGGTGCCGTTGATGGTGATGGTCAGGGACGCCAGAGCGGTATCGCCGTCGCCGTCCGCCACAGCATAGTCGAAGCTCTCGGCCACGGTCTGGCCGACATCCAGCGCCTGTACCGCGGCATACCCGGCCGGGTTCTGGGCCTGGGTGTAGAGCACGTATGTGTAGCTGCCGTCAGCGCCCACCGTCAGCTCGCCGTAGGTTCCTGCTACATGATGATCGGCATCGACGCCGTCCCAGGTGATCGAGCCCAAGCCGTCGGTGCCGAGGTGATCCGCGTGGCCGTCGGTTGCGTTTGCGTCGGCGCCGCCTACGCCCGTGATCACATTGCCGTCCGCCGTGAGCGGCCCATCTTCGGTGACCGAGTCCTGATCGTTGACCGCAACCGGGCCATCATCCTGGAATTCGATGCTCAACGCGACATGGGATACGGCGGTGCTCGTGTCGCCGTCGAAATCGGTAATGGTGGCCTTGACGTGCAGGTCGGCGGCGACGGTCGCTATGTCGTCAAAGGCTGCGGTGCTTGAACCGTCGACATTGTGAGCGATCGGCTGATATTGCCCGATCCAGACCGCTCCGGTCGGATCGACATAAACCTTGAAGACGTCGACGCCGTTGGCAGAACCAACGAGAACGCCGTCCGCATTTGTCGAGAGCATGATCGCCGAGCCGTCGAGTGTCTTCAGACCGGAATCGACGTTTGACAGCGGATTGCCAATCGCGTCGGTGACGGCAAACGAGAATGTCGCGTCGTCATCGGCGCCGACCGAGGCGTTGAAAAGGCCGAGCGCGCTGGCTGACGATTTTGCGTAGCCCAACGCCCCCGGCTCGTCCACCAGAGCTGGCGGGGAGAGAGCGGTGTCATCCGCCGGATTGGGATCTGCGGCGTTGTTGACGCCGGCGGACTCGTCGTGGCTGACCCGGAAGACCTCGGTCTGCGTTGTGACTGTCGTGACCTTGGCTTCGATGCCGAAGATCTTGAACGGGTTGCCGCCAGTCAGGGTCGCATCGGTTCCGCCAGCGTTGGAATCGAAGGTAAAATCGTTGTAGTTGCCCACCTTGAGCTGGTCGAACGGGGTGCTGCCGATGACCTCGACAGTCGCACCATCGGGCACGCCGGCGAAGGCATAGCCCACCTGCACGCCGCCCTCGAAGACAGCCGTGCCGGCCGTCAGCACACCATTGATGCTCACGGTGAACGGCTCGAATGTGCCACCGTCCTTGGCGCCGATGAACATCACGGCGGCTTCGACACCCTGGGCTTCCGCAACATCGATCGTGAACTTGACCGAGTCGACGTCGTATGAACCACCGTCGGTGATGCTGGGCGGATTCGGATTGTTGGGGGCGATGACAAGATTGTTGACGAAGTCCATCGTCACGATTTCGGGGCCGGTCAAATGCGGATGGGTTTCGTATCCGTCGATGATCTGGCCGTCGCCAACGCCGATCTTGGTGCCGGTGGTGTTGACGGAATTGTCGCCTTCGTTGATGTCGACGGCGCTGAGCTTGATGTCGTGGTTGCCTGCGCCATCCATGCCGCGAACATCGGTGTTGCCGGCCTGCAGCGTGTAGACGATCGTTTCGGTCGTGGTTGTGGTCGTCGTGCCGGCATCCCGCGCGACGATCTGCGGAACGTCGTCGAGCACCTGGACCTTGAATGTACCAGCCGCCAGTCCGATGGTATCGCCGTCACCGTCCATGGCAACGACAAAGGCCGAAAGATCGACACCGCCATTGGCAAGCGTATTTTCGGTGTTGTCGCCCGGGAGCGTATCCAGAGTCGGATGATCGATCTGATCGATCAGGGTGAAGACATAGGAGCCGTCCGCACCGACGGTCAGGGTGAAAACAGGACGATCCGTGCCCGCCTGATAGCCGGCGCCGGCGCCTACATCGACATAGCCGGTCAGGGTCGTGCCGTCGGAGACGATGAGGACGTTGCCGCCTTTCGAATCAAATCCCGAATCCGATGGGGTGGTTTGGGTGACAAGGCCGAAGGCCGAGGTCGCATTCGGGCCGTCAGAGCCGAAGTCGACGATTGCATTCAATGCGCCGGCAGCACCGATGGCAACCGCGGAGTTTGTTCCGGTCACTTCGCCAGGCTGAAGATTGTCGGCATTTCCGGTGGACTGGCTGTTGTGCAGGCCATCCTCGTCGACATTCGCGGTGATCTGGGCGGTGCCAATGGCCTTCGGCCCGTCATCGTCGAAGGTGAATGCCGAGCCCTTGCCGTCGATCAGGTCGACGGTCGCCTTCTCGGTGACGGTGTCGCCGTCGCCGTCCTGGCGCGTCACCTCATATTGCAGCTGAACCTGGCCGCCATTGGTCAGCGACAGATTGAGTTCGGAATCGAACTTGTTGCCGTCGGCGCCATGGTTAAGTGCCTCATAGAGCGTGGTCTGCAGCTGCTCGGCGCCAAGCGCCCCGGTGATCGCGATGGTCAGAACCTGATCGCCATGCGTGTCGCGGCCGACGATCACTCCTCCTTCGAGGAAGAGCGTGACGGCGCCGCCGTCGGTGGCGGTGAGATTCGTGGCAAGGCCACCGGCCGGAATGCCGGTAAAGCTCAGATTCCCGGTAACGGTACCAGGACCGTCCGAACCATAGCTGCCGCCGACAGTGAACAGATTGGTCAGTCCGCCTGCTACCGCGGTGTTGACCTGCGCCAGGCCCGGACCGGCATCATCCGTGTTGGCGTTGCCGCCGGCATCTTCGGTCTCGCCGATAGCGCCATTGTAGCGATCCGCGCCAACCGTCTCGTCAAGCTCGACGGAAAGCAGGCCAGCCGCTCCATCGTGGGCGCCGACCGTTAGGCTTGGCCCATCGTCGTCGAAGGAGAATGCGGAGCCTTGGCCGTTGATCAGGTCGACGGTCGCCTTCTCGGTAATGGTGTCGCCGTCGCCGTCCTGGCGCGTTACCTCATATTGCAGCTGAACCTGGCCGCCATTGGTCAGCGACAGATTGAGTTCGGAATCGAACTTGTTGCCGTCGGCGCCATGGTTGAGCGCTTCGTAGAGCGTGGTCTGCAACTGCTCTGCGCCGGGCGCGCCGGTGATCGCAATGGTCAGGACCTGATCACCCTGCGTGTCGCGGCCGACAATCACTCCTCCTTCGAGGAAGAGCGTAATGGCCCCGCCGTCCGTGGAAATGAGATTCGTGGCAAGGCCACCGGCCGGAATGCCGGTGAATGCCAACTGCGCGGTCGTGCTGCCTGGCCCGTCGGCACCGTAGACGCCGCCAACGGCGAACAGCGAAGAAAGGCCACCCGCCAGGCCGGTCGTCACCTGGGCCAGGCCAACGCCGTCATCGGTGTTGGCGTTGCCGCCGGCATCTTCGGTCTCGCCGGCATTATAGCGGTCGCCGCCGACCGTCTCGTCGAGCTCGACCGAAAGCAACTGTGCCGCTTGCGCGGTTGCCTGGACCGAAAGCGTAGGGCCGTCGTCCAGCACACCAATATTGAGGGTCGCGGTGGCCGGATCATTGTCTGTGTCTGTAACCACGACGGCAAAGCTGTCGGAAACCCCCTCGGTCGTTCCGGTCGATGAGTTGTCGTGATGATCAAGAGTGTTGTCGGCAAGGGTATAAATCCAGCTATAGCCGTTCGTAGGATTGCCGGTGACCACGAGCGTGCCGTATTGCCCGGCAACGCTGCCGCCGTTGGTCACGTCCACACCGTCAATGACAAGCGTCCCGATGCCATCACCCGAGACGATGTTGAAGGTCCCTGAAACCTGCTCGGCGGTGCTGGCCGGGTCCGTCCCGTCGGAAAGCGCTGCCTCGTTGACGACAAATCCGGAGCCAATGTCGATTGTCGGCGTCGTATCTTCTTCCCTGACCCCGATCGTCAGCTCACGCGGCTCCAGCCGTCCAAATTGCAGGTCCGTCGGCGGCAACAATGCGGAAAGATCGAAGCCGTCGCCGATACCACCTGGGGGAATGGTGAAGTCGCCGCCGGCACTGCCTGGGGCGCCTCCGGGGCCGGCCGATATCGAACCATCAGCACCGAAGGCGACATCGACGTGGCTCGCTTCAAGAGCGGCCAGCAAGGCCACGCGCGGAACTTCGACATCACCGATGATGAAGGTCGGCACGTTGAGCGCGCCATCCTTGATGAGGATGACTGAACCGTCGGCCTGTTCCAGCAACAGATTGTGGCCGTCGACCTTGATGTTGTCGATGGAGACGTCCGCCGGAAGTTTCACGATGTTGCTGGCGTCGGCCACGTATTCATGCGGCGCGGCTGCCGCCGGCGCTTTCGCCTCCGCGGGTGCTGCCGGCTGAACGGGTGCGCCACTGCCGACATCGACTGGTACCGGCTCGGCAGGCGCCGCCTGAGCGGCCTGCGCTACCTGGATGCCTGCCTGCGATGGCGGGCCGCCATGTTCATGTGAAGAGTGCTCGTCCCAAGAATTCGAGACGGTATCCAAATCGTTACTCGTCGTCATCGCCAAACCCCTCCGGCATTTCCCGGATAGAGACAGTGACGACTTCTGCTTTGCAACTGTCCCGCAATCAATTTCATATATCCCAGTATGCAAGTCTCGGCATTTTTTTCGTGTGGTAAACCCGGAAGATATAATCTGATATGCATTGGCCGAGCCGCGCCTCGTTTGATATCCGCCGGCTGAGCTGGATTCGTAAATAGAAGTATAAATTTGAATAAAGTTTTACACAAAATAGGTATTCCCGATTGAAGGAAACTTATCCACCTTCCTTTCCAATAATTTGAGACAAGATTGGTACCGTCCACAGTCAAGAGGTGGGCGTTATGAAAAAAGAAAAATCTGCCCTGGGAATAACCGGGCTCAGGCTCCTCCTGCTGGCAATGGCGATCACAAGCCTGCCGCAGCCATCATCCGCGAAAGCCATTACCGTGAATGCCGGCGCTGCCGCTGGAGTTCTGGCGGCGGTCGAAACCCCTTCCAGTCTTGGCGGCGTTTCGCTGGCTCGGCCGCAGCCATGGCAGCCGGTTTCAGCCTACTGGATCGGCATGATTTTCAGCAGCTATGGTCCTGTTGCCGTTGATGAAAAGCGTGGTTCTTCGATCGCGCCGCCCGCCGCCGGGATCGACCCGATCCAGACGGCGGCGATCATTCCCGGCGTGTTCGGTTCGGTTGCCCTGTCAATGCGCAATTTCCCGGTTTCGGCGCGCTGGGCGCCGGTCTACAAGGCAATTGTCGACTGTACCGCGAGCAGCGCGTGCGAACGCAATAACAGCGCCTTTGCCGAGATAGTCAAGGCAGCCGGGAACAAGCGCTTCATCGATAAGTTGTCGTTCGTCAACTCAAGTATAAATCGCGCCATCGCCTACAAGAAGGACAGCGTGGTTTACGGCAGGCTCGACTACTGGGCCAAGCCCGCGGAAATCCTTGAGCGGCGGGCAGGGGACTGCGAGGATTTCGCCATCCTCAAGATGGCCGCGCTGCTGCATGCAGGCATCCCGGCGCAGAGCATGTCGCTGGTCGTCTTGCAGGATCGCAAGCGCGGTTTCTTTCATGCCGTGCTGTCGGTCAGCACCGGCAGCGGCGTCTTCATTCTCGACAGCCTGAGCAATGTCGTTTCGCGCGACACAGACCTGCCGACCTACGTACCGCTCTATTCGTTCAGCACGGATCGCGCGTGGATCCATGGCGCGAAGACCGGTTCTGCTCAAATCGCCGACATCAAGGGCGGCCTTTCGACGGTCGCGCCTGGTGAAGGCGTGCAGCCGTAAGCATCCTGCCAGAGAGTCTTGAGCGGTCTATCTCATTGTTTGACGCAATTCCCAAGGGAAAGCGCTACGCGCTTTCCCCGGAAAACTGCTCACACTTTTCCCGGAATTGCTCTAGCCGCCGAAGACGAACGCCATCAGCAGTTCCGGCTCGACCACCGGCGCCCGCACCGCGCTCAGTTGACCACGGTAGCGGCGGTCGCCGGCGCCTATGACGAAACCGGTCGCGACCGGCGTCTCGCCATTGGCGTCGAGCCTGGCGAATATGTCGGCGACATTGAGGTCCAGCGCCAGCTTGAGATCATGGCGCGCGTCCTCGTTCGGCGCCACCGGCAATTGACGTCGCACCAGTTGCTGGAACGGCGCATTGAAGGTCAGGATCTTCTTCGACGATGCCAGGGCAAAGGCCGGCGAGGGACAGGCGACGAGAATGGCGTTGATGGTCTTGATCGACGCGAGCCTCTGCAAGATGAGGTTCTGGTCGGCCAATCCACGCATGCAGGCTACGCGAATTGCCGATGTAAGGTTTCCGGCGTTGGCGTGGCTCTCTGCAATTTCCTCGATCAGTGTGCCGATGGTGCATTTGCGGCTTTCCGCCATCTGCTTCAGCGAAGTCCAGAACGCCCTCTCCAGACGAATGCCGCGGCGCGTGCCGCCACGCGCCACAACCCGGAACTCGAGGCCGAAATCCTCACTCGCCAGCGGTGGCAGCAGCCGGTCGCGATCGACCGGGCGGGAGATCGCACTATCGCTCACTCATTGCCTCCTCCCGCGCCTTGTTGATTGGTTTCAGAAGGTAGGTGAGAATCGTTTTGCGTCCGGTCTTGATGTCGACCGAACAGATCATGCCGGGGATGATCGAATAGGTCTTGCCGTCGCGTGTCAGGGTCGATTTGTCGGTGGCGACACGCACCTGATAGTACGGTTCGCCGGTCTTCTGGTCGACAAGGCTGTCGGCAGTGATGTTCGACACCTTGCCTTCGATGCCGCCGAAGATCGAGAAGTCATAGGCGGTCACCTTGATCAGGGCATCCTGGCCCGGCCGGATGAAGGCGACGTCCCGCGGTGAGACCCGGGCTTCGACCAGCAGGGTCTCGGACGTCGGCACGATACCCGCGACGACCGCGCCGGGCTGGACGAAGGCGCCGACCGTGTTGATGTCAAGCGTGTTGACGATACCATCGACAGGCGAACGGATATCGGTACGCGCCACCTTGTCGGTGGCACCGCGTATCGTCTCGTCCACCACCGAGAGATCGGCCAGCGCCTGCGTCAGATCGCTGAGCGCTTCCTGTTGCAGCTGGAGGCCAAGTTCGTCGACCTGAAGCTTGGCTTCCGTGATGGCAGACCTGGCTTTCTTGATGGTCTCTCCGGCAAGCGTCAGCTGACCATTGAGCTCGGTCTGCTCGCGCTCGACGCGGAGCTGCTCGGTTCGCGCCATCAGGCCCTTCTTGACCATCGCTTCGACCAGCTTCGCCTCCTGGTCGCTGACGGCCAGGTTCTTGGTGAGGCGATCGGCATTGGCGTTGGCTTCGTCGAGTTCCTTCTCACGCTGATCGAGGCGCGCCTTGAGAACCGACAGTTTGACTTCGAAGTTGTCGCGCCGCGCGATTAGCAGCTTCTGCTCGTTGTCGCAGATTTCCGGCGCCACCTTCTGAATCTCGGGCGGGCAGGGAAACGCGCCCTCTAGACTTCCGGTCTGTTCGAATTTGAGCCGTGCAATGCGCGTCTGCAATGCCCGCGCCTTGGCCTGCTGCTCGCCAAGGCTGGAAGTGTTGAAGGTGTTGTCGAGACGAATGATGAGGTCATTCTTCTTGACGACCTGACCGATCGTCACGGCGATTTCCTGAACCACGCCCGGCTCGCTGGCCTGGATGATCTGGGTCTTCGACGCCGGTATGATCTTGCCGTCGCCGCGTGCGATTTCATCGACCTCGGCGAAGGATGCCCAGGCTACCGAACTCGCAAAAAGCGCTCCGATAATGAATATCGAAGCCGACGCAAAAAGCGGCGGACGGTCTTCCCTGGCTAGCATTTCCAACGCCCCAATGTGTTGAACTAACTCAGTAATTCTGTTCGGTCAGGCGCTTGTTTTCTGCAGCGCCTGTATCACCTGGTCTTTCGGTCCATCGGCAACGATCTTGCCCTGCTCGATGACAATGAGGCGGTCGGCCAGCTCGAGCATGCTGAAGCGGTGCGTCGAAACGATCAGCGTCGTGTTGCGATCGAAAGCCACTTTGAGCTGCTTGATCAGCTGGCGCTCGGAAGCCAGATCCATCGAGCCGGACGGCTCGTCCAGGAACACGATTTTCGGTTTGGTCAGCAACAGGCGGGCAATTGCCATTGTCTGCCTCTGACCGCCCGAGAGATTGGTGCCGCGCTCGCCGACATTCATGTCGTAACCTCGCGGATGGCGGGAGACGAAGTCGTCGACGCCGGCAGCCTTGGCCGCGTCGACGATCTGCTCATCGGTCGCCTCCGGGCACGCCATCAGGAGATTTTCCTTGATGGTGCCGGAAAATAGATCGTTGGCTTGCGCGACGATCCCGACCGCGGCGCGAACCTCAGATGGGTGGTATTGGCGGATGTCGATCCCGTCCAGCAGCAGCTCGCCGGAGGTCGGCAGGAAAAGCCTGCCGATCAGCCTCCCCATGGTCGTCTTTCCCGAGCCTATGCGGCCGATGATGCCAATCCGCTCACCGGGCTTCACCGAGAAATTCAGGCCGGTCAGCACTTCGTTTTCGGAACCCGGGTAGACAAAGCCGACATTCCTGAATGCCATTGCACCGTTGCGAATGGGGCGGTTGACGAAACCAACCGTGTCCGGCCGATCCTCAGGCTGCGCCATGATCGAATTCACCATTCGCAGGGACAGCATCGCCTGACGAAGTCTGGACAAGGTGATCGCAATCTGCCCAAGCGGGGCCACCGCCCGGCCCGCCAGCATGACGGTGCCGATGATGGCGCCGGTCGAGACATGCCCTTCCGAAAAGGCATAGGCGCCGGCCACGATCAAAGCGACGGTGACCATCTGCTGGATGGCTTGCGTTATGTTGCCGGCGGCAGCCGAAAGCTGTTTGATCTTCTCGGACGTGTTAGATGCGTTCTTGGAATGCTCCGCCCATTTCCGCAGAAGGTACGCCTCTGCCCGCAGCGATTTGATCGTTTCCAGCGTGGAGATGGATTCCACCAGCAGGGCCTGGCGCTGCGAAGCCTCGTTCATGGAAGCGGCAACGCGTTTGCCGATGCGCCGTTGCGTGATCAGCCCGACGATCACCGAGGCGACAAAGGCAATGGCCGGTATGACGACCAGCCAACCGCCTATCGCATAGATGACAAGAAGAAAGACGAAGACGAAGGCTGTGTCGATGAAGACGCTGATGGTGTTCGACGTGAAAAACTCGCGCACGAACTCGTACTGGGTCACCCGATTTGCATATTCGCCGGTTGAGCCGGGCCTTGCCGACAAGGACGAGTTCAGCACCTTCTCGAATAGCATATAGGAGATGCGAAGATCGGCCTTGCGCCCGGCATAGTCGATCAGTGACGCTCTGGCGGTCTTCAAGAGCAGGTCGAACAGAATGACCGCGCCGATCCCGATCGACAGCACCCAGAGCGTCGATATCGCCTTGTTCGGCAAGATCCTGTCGTAGACGTTCATGGTGAAGATCGGTGAGGCAAGAGCCAGCAGATTGATGAATACCGCCGACAGGATGACCTTCGAATAGGTGCGCCAGAACGGCCCCATCGTGCCGGTCAGCCAATGTCGCCGCTCGATCTTGGCCGCCGAACCGACGCTCATCGCCTCTACTGCGTTGGCATAGGTTATCGAGAACGAAACGCCGCCACTAATATAACTTCCGGAAAACTCGGATTTGCTGATTGTCGTGCGGCCGTCTTCCTGGGGAGCGGTCGTAAATCCACCGTCCTCGGTCTGGGCAAGCAGCGCTACAGGCAACTGGCTGACGCGAAACAGAATGGCGGGAAGGTCGATGCGTCCGCGAAGAAAGTCGCGATGGCTGAATTCCGTGATTTCAAGACCGATGCGTTCGGCAAGATGCCGGATGGCGTCGATATCGATGCGGGTGTCTGACAGCGGCACGCCGGCAAACAGCACGGTCTCGGAACTCGGCCTGCCGAGGTACCCGGCAACAGCGGAGAAGCAGGCCTTGAACGCCTCTTTTGGGGAGAGGATTTTGGGTTGTGGGTTCACGATCGGCCCGCAGGACTATCGTTCGTCCTTGACCTTCCTACTTCTTTCTTACCGGTGCGAGGATGTCGAAAGGCAGATCGTTCGTCTGCTCCGACGGCGTGCGCGCATAGGTTTCGGTGTCGGCCGTTTCAGGCGCATTGAACTCGGCCTTGGCATAGGCGGTGGCCTGTTTTGCCGGCTGAAGATTCATGGTCTTCAGCAACTGCCCGGTTGCCGCCAGCAGCCGGTACTGCGCGAAAAGCGACGCGTAGGATGCGGTGTCGGCAAGCGTAGCTGTGTTGAACCGCGTGTTCTGCGCGTCGAGCACGTCGAGCAGCGAGCGCTGTCCGACCTTGAACTGCTCGCGATAGGACGCCACCAGCCTTTCGTTGGCGGCAGCCTGAAGCTTCAATGTCTTTGCCAGATCGGCCTGCCGGAAGCGGCGATCCCATGACGTACGGACGGCTTCCTCGATCTCGCGCAGAACCTGGTGCAGCACAAGGCGCTGCTCGCTGGTGCGGCGGACCTGCTCTTGCTCGTTGGCTTTGTCGATGCCGCCGCGATAGAGGTTCCAGCGCAGCACCAGCCGCGCCTGCAGGTCGCTAGCGTCGCCATCGTCGCCGTCGATGTCATAGCCGCCGCGCGCGCGGCCTTCGGCGATGACGGAGGGCCCGAATTTCGCCCGCGCCGCATCCACCAGGGAGGCGGCGGCGTCGATATCGCTGTTGGCCATGTGGACGCGCGGATTGTTCTGTCGCGCCAGCCCTAGCGCGTCGTCGAGCGACCTTGGCAGCGCGCTCGAGACATCGCCTGGCCTTGACGCGTTGGTCAGCGGCTTACCGACCGTCTTGAAGAACCGTATCTTGGAAGCCTCCAGTTCTTCGGTCGCCTCCTGCATACGTGCCTTGGCAGCGAACAGCCGCTCCTCGGCCTGCTGGCGATCAGCCTCGTTCAACGCGCCGCCTGCAATACCTTGCCGGATGTCGCCGAGGATTGCCTGGTGAAAGCCCAGATTCTTCTTCGCTTCCGAAACGATCGAAGCCTGCAGCATGTATTCGAGATAGTCCTGGACGACAGACAGTCCAATGAATTCAGACCGTTCCAGCACCCGGAACGATGCGCCGTCGACCCGCGACGCCTGACGGTTCAGTTCCGCCCGCCTTGCGCCGCTGTCATAAAGCGTCTGCGTGACAACGACATCGGCTTCCGACGGATAGAGCGCGTCATCCTCTATGGACAGCGAACGCCGGGAGGAATTGTCGAGACGACGAACCCCCGCCGACGCCTCGACATCGACGCTGGGAAGATAAAGTCCCTTCGCTTGGCGTAGCTCGAATTCGATTGCTTCGCGGTTTTCGATCGCTTGGCCAATTTCGGGGTTGGACTCCACCGCAACCGCCATCGCCTCCTGGAGAGTGAGCGCGTGAGCATTCCCACAACTCAATATGGCGACCGTCGTCAGCAGGCCGAGGCGCTTGCCTATCGCCGACATAGATGTCGTATTCATTTCACCCCACCCCAACGTTCCCCTGCGCCATTATTGCCAGGCGTTACAACTCAACCGTGATTGTTCACAAATTTGCAAAATATGGGAGCACTTATTGATTTAGTGACCGCTAAAACGCTAAATTCAAGCAAAATTCTATAGAATGTCGCAAAAATGGCACATAAAATACCCACTGCGGTTTTTGAGTAACAGCCGTCCGAGTTTGAACAGGCAAGCGAAACCGCTCCGGGAAGGAGGACCGCAAGGCCACCTTACGACCTATTTGCTCCTGATAGCTTGACTATTTCTGGGTGTATTTTTTCAGCGAGGTGACCGACAACATCTTGGTTGGCGGCTACAATCGGCAGGATAATCTTAGCCCGCTTGCCAGAGCCTGGAACCGACACCCCGGTCTTTCTTGGACCTGAAGCGTGGGCATAAATCCCTGAGCCGGCGAATAAACGCCGACGACTGCTTCACTGGCCAGCGTGCCAGCATAGGGCTCGTATGACGGCCGATCAACGACTCGGTCAACCGAAGAGGTGACGGTACCTTTTGAGGCGGTTCTGTAGGCCATCGAATGCCGCAAGGTCCAAAATCGCTCCATTGAACCCGATAGCTGGTGAAACCTCAAAATATTTCTTGCGGCGATTTTCCGTTAAAATCAAAAGTGCAATTTTTTTGACGGTTAGTGTCCGCCTTTTCGCAGTTCAGAAAAAAATCTGACTGGAATTGAGTCATACGCTGTTTAAACAATGCGGAACGAAGTGGTCGGTTGCGCCACCACTTTGCGGGACGACATACGAGAGTTGCAGGACGAGCGGTCAAACATCGAGGGCCGCCGGCTCGTTAGATACCACTACTCGTTCCTCCGCGCCATTCCAACAGGCTGAACTTCGAGGCAAGTGAGCCCGTCCTGGTCCGGCGCCTCGACTCGTAAATCCATTCCACCGATCACAACTGCCTGCAAGCTGCCGCTTGTTTGTTACTTCCCAAGTCTCGTCGGCCATATCGAGGCGCTAGACCGTCAGCTGGTCGCGCGCTGTTGCCACAGCTGCCGATCTGCAACCGCCCCCATTTCCGCCGTTCTGGACCCTGTCTCCCAACGTTTGCAAAACGAGGTCAGCTATGGTCGGCAGTTTGGGGTCGCGGGAGCATACGGAATGATACGGGAACCTTTCAGATTTTGGCCCACCAAAAATTCAGCAACATCAACGATTTCCGTTCGCCCTCCGGGCCCACCAATAACTCACGGCTTACGCCGAACTCTATGTTTTGTGATCGCATCCGCGAAAAGGCACTCTACCGTCAAAGCTTTTCCCCACCTCTCGATAATTTCGCAAGCTGCCGCTGGCTATCGGCGGATCGTTGATGCGCAACTGTGACGGCGGTCGTTACCGTGGCTCGAGTGTCAGCAGATGTGGTAAGGCTGATTGTCGACGAGTAGAGAGGGGTCCAGCAACAATGACTTTGAGACGAACCAGAGCTTACGGCGGATCCGGCTTGGTTCTGGCGGTTTGCACTGTATTGGCTTGGCAAAACGCCACCGCCGCTCAGGATTGCTACGCAGCCGCGACGCCTGGCGTCAATTGGCAGGAGTGTGACAAAAAGCTTCTCATCCTGGAAGGACAGGACCTGAGCGGGGCAAACCTGTTCGGTGTTGATTTCACTTCGACCGACCTCAGGAACAGCAATCTCCTTGCGGCAAATTTTGAGAAGGCAACGCTTGTGCGCGCTTCCCTGGCCGGCTCGACCGCCAAAGGCGCCCGGTTCGACAAAATCGAGGCGTACAGGACCGACTTCAGCCAGATGGACGCGCAGGGCGCTGTGTTTACGGGCGCGGAAGTGCAGCGCTCGAATTTCCAGAACGCCAATCTGGTCAATGTTGATTTCACAAAGGCGGAATTGGGGCGTGCACAGTTCCATGACGCCGATATCAGCGGCAGCCACTTTTCGTTTGCCAATCTCGCGCGGGCGGATTTCCGAGGAGCGAAGTTCACCGCACCGATAGACTTTGACGGCGCTTTTTTCTTTCTGACCCGTATCGAGGGCCTCGATCTATCCAATTCGGCGGGTCTGTCCCAGTGGCAGCTCAACATGG
The DNA here is from genome assembly GCF_040323125.1 of Mesorhizobium sp. M0062. Lineage (NCBI taxonomy): Bacteria > Pseudomonadati > Pseudomonadota > Alphaproteobacteria > Hyphomicrobiales > Phyllobacteriaceae > Mesorhizobium > Mesorhizobium sp. M0062. The sequence goes on along the minus strand of NZ_JAMYUO010000008.1, from coordinate 226,985 downwards.
CTTGTGGAGACGCCCGGACCGAGTTGCCTTCTGGCATGACGAGGCCAGAAGATTGGCCCTGTCAATTCCAGCAGGAATAGCCCGCCCGTCCGCTTCCCGCCCAAAGGCTGCCGGGCGGCAAAGCGCCTCAATTCAGTCCTCGGCCGCGGGTCAAAGCACGACACTGCGGGACATTTCCGGCAATCTCATTTACCGGCGAACGACAACGACCAAATGGAGGACGGATGCCCAAGGTCAAAGGTGATACCGCTCTGGACAAGGAGCGCGCCAAAACAGAGAAGCTCCTCAAAAAGGTTGGATACACAGCCTTGAAGGAGGCCGGTGTGGTATCCAAGCGACCCGACCTCCCAAATCTAAAGATTGAAAAGCGAGGGAAGTAGCGCGGACACTCCCATGCTGACCTGACCGAAGGCACGCCCAAAATGTAGACGTCTGCTTTGCCTTCTCAAGCTAGGAGTGTGCAGGCGGCGCTTGCGACAACCACAAAGCGGACTGCTGGGGCCGGAAGAAGCTGTCGTATTTCCGCCCCGGTGCGATCCGATACTTCACAACTTTTTCACTTTCCAATTGGGGGGCCATAGCAAATGAACGAAGAGACCGGCGTTCAGAAGTTGGTGCGCACGCTGCGTGCTCGAGCACCTGATGACGCAGCTGAATTGCTCGCTAGAGAGTCTCCCGAGTTCATCCGCGACACACTAAAGCTGTTGCCGGACGGGCACGCCCGTAAGGTGGCCGAGCATTTGCCACTGCATATGCGGCCCATCAGCTCTCATGACGGTGAGATGGGTTTCGCGATCCCCGAGTCGCTCGTCGACGTGATGGACCCGATCCCCGCCAGCGTTCCTGTCGGGACGACGGTTGCTGCCGCGGTGGAAGCTGTCAGAGGCGCCCAGGTGCCGACCGAGCTCACTTATCTCTACGTCACGGACGAGGGCAATAGACTGGTTGGCCTAGCGGTCCTGCGCGATCTGATGCTGAGCGAACCCGACGCGATTGTCGATCACATCATGCTGCCCAGGCCGTTCGCTCTTGATGTCGGTCTCTCTTTGAGTAACGCATGCAAGGCGGCGGTACGGCGTCACTATCCTGTCTATCCGGTGGTGGATGCGGAGAACCGGCTGCTCGGGCAGGTTCGCGGCTGGCGATTGTTCGAGCAGCAAATCATCGAGATTTCCGCCCAGTCTGGCCAGATGGTAGGCCTCCAGAAGGAGGAGCGCTCTTTTACGCCGCTGTTTTCAGCCTTCCTGAAGCGTCATCCGTGGCTGCAGTTGAATCTCCTGACGGCCTTCATGGCCGCATTCGTGGTCAGTTCGTTCACAGGCACGATCGAGAAGATCGTTGCTCTGGCGGCGTTTCTCCCGGTCTTGGCCGGGCAGAGCGGAAACACCGGCTGCCAGGCACTGGCTATGACGCTGCGTGGCCTTGCCCTGGGGGATGTGGACAAACGACCGAAGCTGCACTTGGTGATGAGAGAGGGCGCGCTCGCGGCCGCCAACGGCGTGCTCGTCGGCGTTGTTGCGGCTGCGGCGATGTGGTTCTATGCCTCGAGGCAACCGGCGTCGGCGGCGCAGGCGCCGATGCTGGCACTTGTGATCCTGCTTGCCATGTCCGGATCGTGCCTCATGTCCGGCATCTCCGGCGTGCTGATCCCGTTGGGCCTGCGCCGGGTAGGCGCCGATCCGGCGGTCGCCTCGGCGATCTTCCTCACCACCGTGACCGATATTGTAGGCATGGGCCTGATGCTGGGGCTGGCCACCATGCTCGTGCTGTAGCAAGCTGCGTGCGGTGACGCGTCCCTGGGCGTTGAGGCAATGAGCTGACCTCGCGTTCAAAGAAATTGCAAGACCCGGGCCGAATCGCACACGCCTCGTGAGAAGCACCTCCGGCAGCTCTCCGTCCCTTGCGAAACGCGACGGAAGGCCTTTGGAGAAGCCGTGGGTGACCTTGAAGCCTGGTGACCAGATACGCAGGATCGCCCACCCAATATTAATCTTGTCGGCTGTGCGATCCACTACTGATGAGATTTGATTTTGTTAAGCCTTGGGCCAAATACTTCAATCACGTGCAGCAATGTTGAGAAGAGTTTTTGACAATCAGCGCAGCCGAAATAGGAATAAACCCGATATCTTGTTGCGCAGCTGCAACAGCTGCTGAGGACTCGCATAAGTCCGGCGACCGTTCAGTCGCCTTTTTCTTGCAGTCGTGCTAAATCCCTCGCACTAGTCGGGTTTGGGGTGGGTTCTCGGCATGCAATCTTCGTTTCGAACGATCTTCGGCTTCGCCGCAGCGCTGCTTTGTGCCGGCGTGTTGCCGGCCGGCGCACAAGGTCTTTTTGGGGCCTATGACGATGCGTTTGCGGCCCGCATCGCCAGTCCGGCCGACAATGGAACGCTCGCCCAATTCGTCACGGTTGCGGTCAACGCTGGGCAATACGATCAGGCGATCTCCTCGATCGAGCAGTATCTGATCCAGTACCCCCGCGATGCGCGCGCCCGGCTTGCGGCCAGCCGGTTGTATTACCATGTCGGGTCCTATGAATTGGCCCGGCGGCAGGTGCAGTACGGCATCGAAGTCGGGGGTCTGACCGCAAGTGAGCAACAGGAAGCTGTTCGCCTGCTCGCCCGCATCGAGCGCGCGTTGCGTGGCGTCACCTGGGAACTCGCCCTGACCGGCGGCGTATTCAGCGCATTCACCGATTTTGAGCCAGGCGGGGCGCAGGACGACGACAGCTTCGTCTCGCCTTACGGGCAGGCGGAAGGTTTTGTGCGGTGGGACCTCGGCACGCCAAGTGCCGACGCGCTCGTTCTTTCGGGGTCGTTGACCGCGACTGAGCGTCTTTTCACGGAAGACCTGTCGGTTCCGGGTGGCGAGAAGACTTTTATCCACGGCAACGCAGCGATAACCTGGGACAAGGGACTGCCCAACAGCGGGATCGATTCGCTGCGCCTGCTGCTTTCCGCGTTCACCGTTACGGATCGTTTCGACAGCGACATTTACGAAACCGGTATCGGCCTCAGTGGACGTTTCGTCGTTCGCCCGACGGTCGAGACGACGCTCTTCGCCGGTGGCGGCTACATCGATCTAAGCGCCTCGCAAGGCATTTTCGCGGATAGCAGGGTCTTCTATGAGGCAGGCGGCAGCTACCGCTTCCGCAATGGCCAGGCGCTCGGCTTGCGCTTTGTCGGCTCGAATGACTTCGCTTCCGGATCGGGCGAAATCAGCCGCAGCTATACGGGCGAGGTCCGCTATGGCGGCCTGTTGATGAACGTACCGGATTTTTTCGCATGGTCGCACCAGATCGCCTTATCGGCCGGCCACAGCGACACTCCCGATCTGTCCGTCGGCATCGGCACAAATATCAAGAGCGACTTCTGGCGCATTGCCTCGGAAAGCGATTTTCAGCTGACGGAAGCGCAGAAGATCAGCGTCGATCTCGCCTACCGCAAAACCAACTTCGCCCTCGCCAACCGCGACCGAAAATCGTTCGAAATGCTCATGAGCTATACGTTGACGCTCAATTGAAAGAGGCCGCGATGAGGTATCATCAGATCGTCATTTTTATCGCCTGCCTCGCCTTCGCGGCACCATCCGCTGCTGAGACGGTCGGGTCGATGACGGCCTACCAGACCATCATCGTCCGCAATAACGGCGGGACGATGAACGTTGGCGCCGGCGTCGAACTCGGCGACCAGTTGCGCAGCAATCCCACCGGTCTCGGAATGCTGGTGTTCCGGGATGAATCGAGCGCCAAAATTGGTCCAAACACCAGCCTGACGATCGATGAGTTCGTCTACAATCCGGGCTCCGGGTCGGGAAAGATCGACATCGGGATGAACAGCGGCCTGGCCCGTTTTTATGGCGGCCAGGTTTCGAAAGGGGGCGTCATGCAGGTTGCGACGCCGCACATGGTGCTCGGAGCGAGAGGCGGCATCATCGAAGTGCTGGTGGCAGCCGGCCAGACCGTCGGCATATTGCGCGCCGGCCGCATGACCTGCACGATCAATGGCAAACGGCTGGTCATCACGAACCCGGGCTACGCCTGCACGTCGGACGATGGCAAGCTTCTGGCCGGCTACGGCGGCATCGACGCCTTCCCGATCTTGGACAGTATCGACCGGATAGCGGGAACCGGCCTGCCGGGCGCACCGGGTCCTGGGTTGGACGTAAGCGCAATTTGTGCGTCGGCTCTAGGCTCCTCGCTCAAAGTCTGCGGGTCCAGGGACGGCGCACTGCCAGGAGTGGTCATGGAATTCCCTGACAGCCCAACGCCACCTGCGGGCAGCGGGGGGCGGCGGGGCGAGTGTGAGGGTGAGGGTTGCTGCTACTACTACAACTGCGATTAGGCCTGGCTGCACGAGATGAGCCACTCGGTCGGTAGGCGCTGGGCTGATTGGCGGCAAGCCGGCAGACGCAAAATATCCGGCCTTGTGGTCGTGCTCCTGCTGCTCGCTTGCCATTTGGCTTTTGACGGGCCGTTGTCGCGCCTGCGTGAGCGGACGTACGACTTCTATCAGTTTCTCGCCCCACGTCAGGCGACGAGCAATCCTGTCGTGATCGTCTCGATAGACGACGCCAGCCTCAAGGCACATGGGCGATGGCCCTGGAACCGTGGCCTCTTGGCCGATCTGGTCAATGGCATCACGCAGTCCGGTGCGGCGGTGGTCGGGCTTGCGCTGGTACTCCCCGAGGCTGACACCTCGCCTGAGGGCATGGCCGGAGACAAGCGCCTGGCAGCGGCGCTGTCCAAAAATCGAACGGCGCTTGCCGTCAGCCTGGGCAATGAAGCGACGGTTTCAGAAGCAGAACCCAAAGCCGGCTGGTCGATCGTCGGGCAAGTACCCGATACACTTCCCGGCTTCACCGGTCTTACCGGGTCGCTTGCCGAATTCTCGAACGCCGCCGCAGGCCTCGGCGTGATTCGCACCTTGCCCGATCCCGACGGCGTACTGCGCCATGTGCCGCTGCTCTGGCTTCGCAACACCCCTCAACGCGCGCAGCTGTGGCCGTCTTTCGCACTCGAGCTCCTGCGCCTTTACGCTGGACAGGACGGTTACACAGCCCGGATGAATGCAGCCGGGTTCGACGCACTCAGGATGGCAGGCGCCATTGTGCCGCTCGAGCCGGAGGGGAGCATCCGCCTCTGGGAAACCGCCACGGACACGCCTCGCCTGTCTGCCAGCACTATCCTTTCGGGCCATGGCGATCCGCGGCTGCGGGACGCCATCGCCATTGTCGACCTGTCGGCTGTGGGCCTGACGCAGTACCTGCCCACGCCGACGAGTCCAGCGCGACCAGGAGCGGAGATCCACGCCGATGCGATCGGCCAGATGCTTGCCGGGCGCTTCCTGGCAGAGCCAGCGCACGCGCGTATGCTCGAGCGGCTCTGGTTTCTCCTCAGTGCCGTCGTTTTCATCGGGCTTTCTGGAGTGCTCGCCGGGCGTGTCGTGCTTGGCGCCATCTCCCTGGCGCTGCTGGCCGTCACGCCGTTCGTGTTCGGCGCTCTCGAGTACAGCCTGCAGGGTGCACTCTATGACCCGCTGCAGCCGGCGCTTGCAACCATCATGGTTGCGGGCTTCGAAGGCTATGTCCTCTACAGGCGCAGCGAGCAGCGCCGGTCCACCCTGACGCGACAGTTCTCCCAATATCTGTCGCCCTCCGTGGTGCAGCGCCTCGCAAGCTCGGACACCGAGGCAATCCTGTCCGGCGAGAAGCGCGAGATCACAATTTTGATCAGCGACATACGTGGCTTCACGACCATGAGCGAACAGCTCGACACCCAAGAGATCGCCAAGGTGGTCAACCATTTCCTCGGCATTGCGACCGATGAGATCCTCAAGCGCGACGGCACCATCGACAAGTTCATGGGCGATGCGGTGCTGGCCTTCTGGAACGCACCGCTAGATCAACCCGATCATCGTGAGCGTGCGCTCGACGCGGGCCTTGCCCTTATCGAGCGGGTGAGGCGCGAAGACGCCGCCTTCACCGCGGATGGCCATCGCTCCATCGAAATCGGCGTCGCCATCGAGACCGGCATCTGCTCGGTAGGCAATTTCGGCTCCGAACGGCGCTTCGATTACACCGCGATCGGCTCCCCCGTGAACCGCGCGGCACGGCTCGAATCGACGACCAAGAAGCTGGGCATCCCCCTGGTGCTTGGACCCGGCTTTGCGGCAGGAGCATCGATGCCGGTCGTCCAGGCGGGCGCCTTTGAGCTCCAGGGTTTCAAGGGCGAGGTCCCGGTTTTCACCGTTCCGGAGATGCAAGCTGCTCAACAAGGTATGAGCCGCGAAGTAGAGAGCCAACGTGGTGAGCAATCTGGCGCCCCCGCCATGGTGGTTGGTTCGCCGCCATCCGTGCAAATGGCGCCGCTTGATGTTGCACCCCGAACCCGAAGCACGCGCTGATCGGCCAACGGGTCGCAGGATGCGATTGTCACGGGCACCGACGGACATCTTGTTTCGGCGACATCGAGGGATGCGACGGCTTGCGTCACTCGTCCTTGAAAGTCACCTTCATATGTTTGTGCACCATTGAGGCGAGGTCCTCGGCATCCCAGTTCGTTAGCCTGATGCAGCCGTGAGAGAAGGTCTTCCCGATCTTGCCGGGTTCGGGCGTGCCGTGAATGCCGTAGCTTTCGATGGAGAGGTCGATCCAGATTGATCCCACGGGATTGTTAGGGCCGGCAGCAATGGTGAAGGGCCGCTTGGTTTTGACTCCCTTGAATGCAAAATCGGGATCGTAGTGATAGGTCGGGTTGTGCACCACCCTTTGGATCTCTGCCTGCCCACTTGGTGCCGGCTTCTCGTCGCTCCCGATCGAGGCAGGGTAGACGGCAAGCGCTTTATTGGAGGGGTCGAGCACGCGCACCTGATGAGCGCCTTTGTCGACTTCGACGCCGGCAATGGTGGCGGGAGGTTCACCCCGGCCAACATTTGGTACCAGCAGCGTGGTTCCAGCTTTCCTGAATCCGGTGCCTGGGTTTAGCCTCCTGAGCAATGGTTCGCTCACATGGAAGCGCTCCGCCAGCTTCTCGATCGAGTCGTGATAGCCAAGCCTTCTCAGGCGAGCCATCCTCTCCATGCGCCCCGGAATGCGTTTGGTGAAGGGGCCGCGTACATCTTTGCGGGTCAGTTCATAGGTGATCAGAGCTGGGCTGGTGGAGGTTGCCATCAGCTTGTCCCAAGTCGCCTGGGTGAGCTTGCCATCTGGCGCCAGTCCGTTCGACGCCTGGAAGGCCTTGACCGCCTTGGCGAAGTTCTCTCCAAGGCGGCCGTCGATGAGCCCCGGTGAGAAGCGCGCACGATCCAAAAAAATTTGCGCCTTCAGCACGGCAGGATCGAGCCCTTTCGGATCGCCGGCGGAGAATTGCGCCTGATTTACCGCGGCTAGGTCCAGCTTGGCCGCCTCCGTCCCGCCGCATGCGAAGGCGAGTGCAATGGCGAGGAGGAGAAGGAGCCTGATCATCGATTTCACTCCTTACGTTAAATCGCACCTGATCTGCTTCTATGACGCGCTGTGGCAGATCTGGTTCCATTCGCCGGTAGGGGATCATAGGCAACCAGCCTTACGCTGCCGACCGGTCCGAGACGTTTGATGCCCATGCCTTGCCCCTCACGAGAGGCGTTGCTGGCCGCGCAGATCGGCAGTGTAAAAATGGTCTGGCCATGTTGACGTGAGCTTCTACCTTCAAACTGCCCACTACCTGGACCGGCAGTCAAATGGTCTCAGGGCAGCAAGTGAGGAGATGCGCTGGGAACCGGCTTATCGGGCGGGTATTCTATTGATCTTCGGTATCGATAGATCCATGTTCCGTCGTCACTGTGATCGCGTTGTCGCCCGCGATTGCTCTAGCGTATTCGAAGCGCTCCAACTTCTGTTCTGCCGATAGGCCTTTGAACATCGCGGTGGCCGAGTTCGTGATTTTGAAGTCGCCGCAACTCGGACAGCGAAACTCCCGGATGTCACCAACTGTCTCCGAATTAACGAGCGCCTGCTCATCTGTAATCGGGCAAATTGCGGCCATCCAAGCCATCGTGGTCCTCCGTCCTAAGGCCGTCCCCGATTACCCAAAAGGCATCGTCGAGTGCAAAATCCATTTCTGCCGACGCTCACCCCACCTGGAGTACTCCACCGAGTAGATTGCGCTCTCCACTCTCCAACCCAGAATGTGGATTAAAGCCAGTTCCTCGGCGAGCGATTTGCTGGTGAGCGGTAGGCGCTCTCGCTCTGGAGCCTCTCCCAAACGATCGGAGATGTTCATGTAGCGTCGGGCAGGACCGAAGGGCCGGAACGTGGCGTTTTCATCTCTTCGGCAATCACCAGTAGCGCCTCCAGAGCGACGGCGATCCCCGACATCACCGTACTTATGTCTGCGCTGCCGCCGAGCGTCGAAAGTTCGGCCGCTCGCGTTTGCATGCTTTGGCTCAGCTCTTGTAACTTCAGGCGCAGCTCGTCATCCATGGTATGTTCTCCAAGCTTGACGCTGGAGGAACGCGCCTGCTTACAACCCGTTCCGCCGGTGGCCGCAGAGAACCAGAGACACCGCAGATGCTACAACTTGCGCTGTGGCGGCGCTTAGCATGGGCGGTGGATTGAGCCTCAGCGAATGACCGTCGGCAAATAGCGGATGCTTCAGTCTCGAAAAGGTGCTGGACGGCTCGATATGCACCGCCCCTTGGCCCTGGGTGCTGGTCCCATGCACAGTAAGGCCGTGCAAGTGCGCGCGGCCTCTGGGCTCAACATTCCAGTCGTCATGGTCCAAAGTTGTCCCAAGGTGGGTTCTCACCAAAGTGGGCGGCGAGAAGCGTCACGAAGCTTTGAACTTTGGCGGAAAGATGCCTTCTTGACGGGTACATCGCGTAGATCGACCGGCTTACCGGCTTGAACTGGGGCATCACTGTCTCCAGTTGGCCCGAACGAATGGCTTCTCCAACAAGGAAAGTGGGGCAAAGTACTATGCCTGCTCCACCCAGCGCCGCATCGCGCAGGAGCTGCCCGTTCGTTGCCGTCATCCGTGCAGTGATTTTTACCGCCACTTCCCCCTTTGGTCCGTCGAACCGCCATTTTCCGCGGCTGGCGCGCAACGCGTAGTCCAGACAATCATGGTCGTGGAGATCCGACGGCTTTGTGGGACGCCCGCGTCTGTCCAGATAATCGCGCGAAGCGCAGACCACCTCGCGTGAAGGCGCGATTCGGCGAGCAACCAGATTGGAAACCGTGAGTGGAGCGATGCGTACCGCGACATCCAGGCCCTCTTCCACGATGTCAACCACACGGTCGTCCAACACCAACTCAACCGACACCTCCGGGTAGACCGCGAGATATTCTGCAACGACTCTCCCAAGGTGCATCGCGCCGAAGGAGATCGGCGCGCTGACACGCAGTGAGCCGGTGGGACGTGTCTTGCTCTCGGCCGCGCTCGTACGAACTTCCTCGACATCCTCGATTATGCGCAGACTGCGCTCGTAGACGGAGGCGCCGAGCTCTGTCAGGCTTATGCGCCGGGTCGTCCGGTTGAGAAGGCGTGCGCCAAGCCACTCTTCCAGCATCTGGACATGTTTGCTCACGGCCGCTGGCGATAGTCGCATCCGCTTGGCCGCTCCAGCGAAGCTGCCTTCACCGACGACGTTGGCAAACACGGTCATGCTGGTCAGCCGGTCCAACTGCAATCACCTCTTTCATTCACGTTTCGTGAATTCACCATCCATATCTCCCTCGATTATCAATCCGCAGTGGACAGATTATCTGAAACCAGGCCGGGATCAATTGCCCGATCCGTCTCTCTAACGTTTGCCCGAAACGTTGGCGTCGAGTGCCTTCTCGCGGGCTGGAGGTGATCATGTCTCTGACCAAAGCAGCCCTTCGGGAGAAACAGGGAGCCACTTTTCGCATGTGGCTCTCCGTGCTCACTGTATCGCTGGGTATTTTTTCGATGATCACTGCGGAGCAACTCCCTGTGGGGCTGATTCCGGCAATTTCTTCCGAGTTGAATGTCTCTATTGGGAGTGGCGGTCTCACGGTGACGATACCCGGCGTAATTGCGGCGTTCGCTTCTATCGGTTTGCCGTTGGCAGTGGGGAGGCTCGACCGGCGTATTCTGATGGCGGGCCTGCTCGCTGTAATGGCTGCGGCGAGCGTGATTTCAGCGCTCGCAACGAACTTTCCCGTGCTGCTCGCGTCCAGGCTGCTCGTCGGGATCACCATCGGTGGCTTTTGGGCGATAGCCGGGAGCATCGCAGTACGACTTGTTCCTGGACCGTCCGTGCCGCGCGCCATGACTATTGTCTTCGGCGGTGTAAGTGCCGCTGCGGTGCTGGGCGTGCCGGCCGGCACGATCATCGGTGATCTAGTCGGCTGGCGCGGCGCGTTCTGGTCTCTCGCCGGCCTGAGCTTTGCCATACTGCTCGCCGCCCTGCTTGTGCTTCCGAAGCTGGAGGCGGCGCAGCCTGTGGAGGTGAAAGCCCTGCGTGCGCAATTGCGCAATCCCGCCCTCCTGTCGGGCGTGGTTGCGACCGCACTGCTGGTGGCTGCCCACTACGGTGCCTACACTTTCGTGAGCCCGGTGTTGCTGGAGGTCTCGGGCGTCACTGCAGGGAGCATAGGTTGGTTACTGTTGGGGTATGGCATTCTCGGAATGATTGGCAACGCCGTCGCAGGCGTCTGGGCCGCCAAATCCGTCGGTCGCACATTGGCCTGCATCGTCATTGGGCTCGGCGCCACGCTGGCTCTCTTCCCGTTGCTCGGGGTCACGCCGCTCACAGGAACCATCCTGCTGCTGGTGTGGGGCTTCGCGTATGGCGCGGCGCCCATCACGCTGCAGACGTGGGTGCTGAGTGCAGCACCAGAAAGCGCGGAGACCGCGACGGCCATCTACTGCTTCACTTTCAATCTTGCCATCTCCGTGGGTACCCTAGCGACCAGTCAGATCGTCGACACGATGGGCGTGAACAGGGTCCTCTGGGTCGACTCCGCCATCATCCTGCTGGTGCTGCTGCCGGTGTGCCGCGCACCCATGCTTAACCGGAACATCGGAAACTCGTAGACAGCAAGCCATCCTGTGCCGCCCATCTGGCAATGATGTGATAGGTTGAAGTAGATCTTCGTTTCCTCTGTCTTGAAAGTCACGCGCATCACATCAAACGCGGGTTCCGCCGCACCGTGCGGGTGCCGATGCTTTGCGCCCCCGGAGGACAACTGGCTACTTGAAAAAGGACTTGATCCCCTCGTCGATATGTGTGCTGATATGAGATCGATCTCATGCCGCGCTCTCAATTGCTGTTTCTCTACGGGAGCGCGCTCTGGGAAGCATATGTCTGAATGACGATGAAGAGGGAGGTTCAAGTGAGGAAATTGATCGCGTGGCTGGCCTTGGCCACTACCACGCTCGCGTTCGCGTCTGCGGCCTCGGCGGGTGAAACCATCAACCGGGTTACCTCGAAGAAGGCAATGGTGGTCGCCACAAACAGCGGTTGGCCGCCGCAGAGTTTCCTCGACGACAGCAATCAGTTGGTCGGCTTCGACATAGATGTCTCGAAAGAGATCGCAAGGCGCCTCGGTGTCGAGGTCAGTTTCGATACGCCGGACTGGGCGACGATGACGGGCGGCCATTGGCAGGGACGTTACGATCTGGGTGTCGGCTCGGTGACGCCGACCAAAGCGCGCGCCAAGGTGATCGATTTCGAAGGCATCTATTATTATAGCCCCTACGTTTACGTGGTTCACAAGGACAGCCCGGCCAAATCGGTCGCCGACCTGAACGGCAAGATCATCGGCGTCGAGACCGCCACCACGTCGGAGGATTTCATCCGTAGACAACTCGAGATCGATGCTCCCGGCCTGCCGCCCATCGAATACAAGCTGGAGCCCGGTGAGATCAGGACTTTCGCTGACTCAATGCTGCCGTTCGACGATTTGAGGCTCGGCGACGGCGTGCGCCTCAACGCGGTCATCGCACCAGAACAGACGGCTCAGAACGCGATAAAGAACGGCTACCCGTTGCGTGTCCTGGAAGGCGGCTATGCCTTCCGTGAGCCACTGGTGGTGATCGCGGAAAAAGGTGATGCCGAGTGGAATGCCAAGATCGGCGGCATTCTCGACGAGATGAAGAAGGACGGTACCCTCGCGAAACTGACCACCAAGTGGTACGGCAAGGATTACAGCTCTGACTGAGAGGCATCGTGGATAAAGCTTGAGCGGGGTGCATTCAATTGAACATCCCGCTCCATCTGTTTTGTTTCAGCCGCATTTCCACGACACCGGGCGGCTCCGGCTGCCTGCAAAATGCTCTAGTGCCGCCACCTCATCATATTGATCATGACATGTCCTGACACATATTACCGACGCACGCTTGCCGACAACACCATCAGACCGCCGCTGAGCGGCGTTTCCGAGTGCGAGACAGTCGTTGTCGGCGGCGGACTGGCCGGCCTGACGACGGCGTTGCAGCTGGCTCGCGCCGGCCAGCAGGTCGTCGTGCTTGAGGCGCAGCGGATAGGATTCGGCGCTTCCGGTCGCAATGGCGGCTTCGTTAATCCCGGTTTCGCCACCGGCACCGACAACATCGCCGCGATGGCCGGCGTCGACGCGGCACAAAAACTGCACCGCCTGTCCATCGAAGGCGTCGACTTCGTGCGGCAGACGATCCGCGATCTCGACATCAAGGCGGCAGAGCCGCGCTCCGGTATATTGAGCGTGCTTCGCCACGATGGTGGCGCCGCGCTCAAGGCATATGCCGAGCAACTGGCGCGGGATTTCGACTACCGGCTCGACTATCTCGATCGCGACCAGGTGCGAGCGGTGCTGCATTCGGATCGCTACCACCAAGGCCTGCGCGATCCCAGCGCCTTCCACATGCATCCGCTTAACTATCTGCGCGCCGTTGCTGGCGAGATCGAGCGGCTGGGCGGCAGGATATACGAGAGAACGGCTGCCGTTGAAGCCAACCTTGACGGCGCCGAAAAGATCTTGCGTACCGACAGCGGCGAAGTGCGCGCCCGCCAGGCCGTAGTTGCCACCGGCGGATATACGGGGCCACTGGTCGGTCGGCTGCAGCGGGCATTCCTGCCTATCGCCACTTACGTTATGGTGAGCGAGGAGGCGCCTGACCTCATCGCCAAGTCGATTACGACGACCGACGCCGTCGGCGATAACCGTCGCGCAGGCGATTATTACCGTGTTGTCGAAGACGGCAGGCGGCTGCTCTGGGGAGGGCGCATCACCACCCGGGCAGCCTCATCGGGCGTGTTGGCGAGGCAATTGCGCCGTGAGATGGTCACCACTTATCCGCAGCTCGAACACCTCAAGACCGAACTCGCCTGGTCCGGGCTCATGTCTTATGCCCGGCACATGATGCCCCAGATAGGCCCGTTGCAGCCGGGCGTCTGGTACCTCACGGCTTTTGGTGGCCATGGCATCAACACCACGGCGATCGCCGGCAAGTTGATCGCCGAAGCCATACTGGGACAATCGGACCGCTACCGGCTGTTCACACCCTTCGGCCTTGCCTGGGCGGGCGGCCCGGCTGGACTTGCGGTTGCGCAACTCACCTACTGGAAGCTGCAGGCGCAGGATTGGTGGCGCGAGCGGGCCCGCTGACCGCAGGGAGATCGAAGACGTGATCGGCCGACTATTGCTCAACCACCCGGACGCGGCGCGCCGCGTTGGCGTATTCTTCGTGCTCGCCGCCATCGCCGCCGGCCTGTATGGGCTCGGCATCAAAGCCAGTTGGCTCGGCAAGCTCGTTCCGGGGTCGGTCGAGTGGCTCGCCGCCAACCCGGACGTCGGGCGGGCGGTCTCGGCGGTGCTGATCGCATTGATCTTGGTGGCGAACTGGAACGCGCTGCGGTATCTCAGTCGCAAACAGCAGATTGTGGCAGTTTGGATAGAGCTGTTCGTGTTGCTAATGTTGTTTTTCTATTCCTTCGACCTGTCCTTCGCGTTCATCGCCAAGAAGATCGGCTTCCTCGTCTCGAAGGGTGTGGTGACGACCCTCTACATTTCGGCCATTTCGATCGCCATCGCCACCCTCATCGCCTTCGTTGGCGCCATCGCCAAACTTTCCCGCAACGGCGTGGTCTATGGCTTGGCGACCTTCTATACCTCTCTGTTTCGTGGCTTGCCGTTGTTGATGCAGATCTACATCATCTATCTCGGCCTGCCGCAGATTGGCTACGTGATCGGCGCCGTGCCGGCCGGCATCATGGCGCTGTCGCTCTGCTACGGCGCGTACATGACCGAGATCTTCCGCGCCGGCATCGAAAGCATCTCGCGCGGCCAGACCGAGGGTGCTACGGCACTCGGCCTTAGCGCTAACCAGACGATGTTCCTGGTGATCCTGCCGCAGGCGATGCGGGTCATCGTGCCGCCAACCGGCAACCAGTTCATTGCGATGCTGAAGGATTCTTCGCTGGTCTCGGTGGTCGGGGTCTGGGAGATCATGTATCTCGCACGCACGCAGGGCCAGACCGAGTTCCGCCACATCGAGATGCTCATCACCGCCTCGATGATCTATTGGCTGCTCTCGATGGGGCTCGAGTTCCTGCAGTCGCGGATCGAGGACCGGTTCGGGCGCTCACTCAAGCGCTGATCGTCATCCGTGATTTTCGCCAAAGCGAGTTGCACAGCACCGCAACAGCCAGCTTCGGAGAGCAGCTGCAGATTGTACGCCACAGCACGCCGTTCGGCGACGCCGTCAAGGGTGAATCAACCCGGTATTTCATCGGCTTAGCCCGATCGGAGGGCAGAATAGAGCAAGTGCTGGACGAGCATGGTCGTTGGCCGACTGCCCGGCAACTTCGACCGATTGCTGGATTTCACCCGCGCCGACAAATCGATAAAATCAACGACTTTAACATGTCCTCCGGGCCAACCATTATCGCTATGTATCGATGGTAGCCGAGTTCGCCACGTGGTTCGCCAATAGGTTTGTCAGGCAGTGGTTTGCGCGTTACCAGCCGCACGACTCGGTCCATGCCCTGCACAGCCAAACGCACCGGCGAGGCTTCCCGGGAATGAAGCTCGGCATGGTGTTTCGTTCCTTTGAAGTGGGCGTGTTTGGGGGAAGACCGTAGTCGGCGTGTTCGCGCCCGGTGGAATTTTCGAAGAGTTGTTTCCAACGGCGGGAACGAACCAAACTTCCATGCATTTAGCTCTGGCTTCGTTCATTCACTCTTTCTTCTGGGAGCTGGACCATTGTCATCCGGAGGCTATCTCTTGGCCGACCAACAAACCAATGACGTTTCCATCGTTGATCTGATACCTGCCCTGCGGGCTTTCGCGCGCACCTTCTGCCGCGTTCCAGACGATGCCGACGATCTGGTGCAGGAAACGTTGACCAAAGGGCTCGCCAACATCGACAAGTTCGAACCCGGTACACGCATGAAGTCGTGGCTCTTCACCATCATGCGCAACACCTACTACACGCGGATCAAGATCGCTGCACGGGAAGCGCCAGGCCTTCTCGACTGCGCGTCTTCGAGACCGATTTCGGAAGCTACCCAGGAATGGACCGTTCAGAGCAAGGAAGTTCACGGCGCCATCCAAAAGCTGCCCGAACATCAGCGCGAGGTGCTGATGCTGATCGGCGTTTTAGGAGTGGGCTACGAGGAAACCGCCGAAATCTGCGGCTGCGCGGTAGGGACGGTCAAGAGCCGGCTGAACCGTGCCCGCGCCAACATCCTTGAGCTACTCGGGGAGAGCTCGTTGCAGACATTGATAGAAAGGCGAAATCAGCTGTCGGATGGTCAGCTCGATATAGAGGTCGACAGCCGCAGATAATCAGCTCTTCACGTCTCGCCGATGCTTCTCGACGAGAGCATTTTGCAATTCGATCGCCAGCTTGGATAGGCGGTCTGGTATCTTTTCCTGCTCTATGGCGGCCAGCAGGGAAGCAATCTCCTGATCCACTGCCATCTCGACAAGCAGATCCGTGGTATCGTCGCTCGAATGAGACATCACGTTCTCTTGATAGCATCCCTAGATCCAAGTCTGATGATGAGCGCTCGGCACTACAAGGCGTTGTCGGCCGCTGAGAGGCTCACCGGCGGCCCTTGCACAGTTTTTCCTCCGTGCCGCGGCAAGACGCGGCGCGGTGGCGTCAGTCCTTCAGCAACCGGTTTGCGGCGTGATCCTGAAATTGATCGGACTTGGTTCGATTGCCGTCCAGCCCGCGCTCTCGGCCATGCTGCTTCCTGTCGCGGTTGGACAAAACCGCGTTTTCCTCGATCTTGTCCTTGTCCAAGGTGGTCATTGCGCCGGCGCCGGCACCTTTGCCTTGGCTGCCTTGGCCGAAATGCTTTTTGCCGCCGGATGCCATGATCTCCTCCTTCGAATCCAGGACACCGATCGGTGCCGACGCCCGAACCGGCATCGCGCTGTAATGTTCCGTCTCACCCAGCAAGCAGGAAGGCGTCGCCATCCCATGACCGAAACGGCTTCTCGCCGTCGATGACGACCCGCAATTGGTGAGCTTGCGCAAGACGGCCGATGTCGGCCCGGTCCAAAGAAAGCGATCCGCGATAAGAATAGTTCAGCAATGCGAGCCGGCCCGGCCGTTTGAGAACGCGCGCAATTTCATCGAAAAGCCGCTCAGCCATGCCGGCCAGGACCAGGTAGGGAAAGCTGTCGACCGCCAACACGCAATCGAAACTGTCGTCGTCGAAGTCGGCCAGATCGAGACCGGAGGTTTGGCGCAGTTCGACATTGCCGAGCGCTGCGCATTGCTCGGAGGCGATAGAGATCATCCGCGATGATATGTCGATGCCGACCATCCGCTTGAAGGAATTGGACAGCGCGCGCTCGAAACGTCCGATGCCGCAACCGATGTCGAGAATGTCTCGTTCAATTCCGGTGAATTCTCGCGCCTCGAGCCATTCAACGATTTCGTCGGTCATGGCTGTCAGCCGCTCGTCATCGCCAAGGGATCCTAACTGGACACTTGCGGCTGTCGAAATTGCTGCCGCGGCATCAAAACTCGAGGCCAGCCGCGTGACGACGGCAATATCCGTCTCGCCGTTACCGCGTTCATGCCGAACGGCGCCGCCTGTCGCTCGCAAAGTGGCAAGGACGCCCGGTCTGTGGCGCAGCAGTCCAGCGACCTTTCGCAGTCTTTCAGCATCGCCGGTATCCGCCGGACGGACTTTCAGCACGAACTCCGCCAATTCCGCCGCTTCAATTGTGGGCGGCAGGTGAAGCGCCAGCCTGACGAGAACAGCTTCGGCGCAGGCACCATCGGCCATGCAATCTTCGACCGCCCGTCTGACCGATGTCCGGCGCTGCGCGTGCACACTCATGACATCAACTCCGCGTCCAGATCCTCCGCATCGTCCACCTGTCGACGGCGCCCCAGCCATATTTGTAGGCCTCCTGGCCGCGCAGGAAGTCGAACTCGCGCGCATCCTCGCGGATCGACTCCGCGATCGCGTGGCCGATCAGGATCGCCCCTGGGCTCTCCTCGGCATATGCAGGATCGAGGCCGCCGAGATAGGCATAGGCGCGGCCGCGGTGGTGAAATCCGTAATAGGCGGCGACAGTCGTGCCATCGATCGCGAGCAACCAGCATCGGACCAGGCCGTGAGCATCGAGCAAGGGAAGTGAAAGCCCATGGAAGTGCTGCACGGCGGGGTCGGCCAATACACCACCTCCATGTCCAACCCAGCGTGCCTGGTGCAGGCGGATCAATTGGTTCAGGAAGTTCTGATCGCCCCGCGCTGACGCCAACGCGAGCCGGCCGCGTCTGGACGCCGCTTGGCGCGCCCGGCGCAACTGGCGCCTGCGCCGAGCGGGAACGCAGCCGGCCAACGTGTCGTCGCCGGCAACAGCAAGCACGGGACAGGCTGCATGAATTACCGGCCTCTCGACCGTTAAACCGGGATGCGCGATCGTAAGACCGGCACTGTTTTGCGGCAGATCAGACAAGATCCATTGTGACCACCCGACCGAGCAGATCGTTTCGGCAATGGTGGCGACAACCGCCGCCTCGATATCCCGGACAGCCAGGATGTCCAGATAATCACTGAGCGAAATACCGACCGGAAGCAGCTTCGAACCGGCCGTTCCATGCTCGAGATAGAGTGGCGCCAGCCCGACCAGATCGCCGCCACGCCAGACCGCAACTGTCGCCAGTTCACCGGGTGCGAATGCGCGCCACCATGGCACCAGCCAGGCGGGGGATTGGAACGGCGTCGCAGAGGAACTCTGCTCCCACAGTTTCCACCAGTGCGGCGTCAAGGCATCGAATTTTACGGGGTCATCGATGATTTCGCTGCGCAACACTGCTTTTCTCACGGTGCCGCAGCGAAGCGCCGGCAATCTGTGCCAAGTTGTGCCAGCGCCTGATAGGCAGCCATATACGACGAGATCATCCGTTCCAGCGAAAACCGCCGTCGCGCCTCCACCCGGCACGCCTCGGCGTCCAGGCTGGGCGCCGCAAGAATGGCTTGGGCCATCTCGTCGACTGTGTTGACGAGAAAGCCCGTCCTGCCGTGCTCGATGACGTCCGCAAGCGCACCATTCGGGAATGCGACCACCGGGGTACCGCAGGCGAGGGCCTCCATGGCGACAAGCGAGCTTGTCTCGGCGGCGAGGCTTGGAATGACCAGACAGCGGGCTGCGTTGAGAAAGCGCCTCTTGGCGTTAAAACCGAGCGGGCCCAGGAAGCGGCGGCGAGCATCAAGACGGGATTGGACCTCGTCGCGAAAGTAGCGCGTATGTGTTTCGTAGGGATAGACCTTGCCGCCGATGACCAGGGGCACGCCCGCCTGTTTGGCCGCGTCCAGGGCCAGGTGAATGCCCTTTTCCGGGCAGACCCGGCTGAGAACCAGGGCAAAGTCTCGCTTCGGCTGCACCACGCTCAGTGCTTCGATGTCAACGCCGTTGGGAATCGGCGCCACCAGTCTGGCCCCTGGTGGCGCCGTTTGCTGCTGGGTGGGCGAGACCGCATGGAGCCACAGGTCGTCGCGCGTCGGTCGCAGAGCCTCGGCCGGATACCAGTCCAAGGGCAGGTGGAGGCTCACCAGGGTCGGACCATCGTCGGGCAAATAGGCATGAAAATCGATGCCGTGCAGATGAACCACATCGATCGGCCATCGGGCGCGGGCAGCGGCGATCGCTTTGCGATGAGCCTGCTGCGCGCGGCTCTTCGCCGCCTCGTCGAGCACGCCGTTTTCAGCCGGTATTTCCACAAGGGTACCGCTCGCGCTGGAGCCGCGGCAGCCAATGACGATAGAGCGGTGGCCGGCGCGAACCAGCTCCCGATCGAGCATCGACAGAACCTGTTCGGCACCGCCGACAGCATCGGGTCCGACGGGTGCGAGAGGGTAGGCGACATTGAGGACAGTGAGCGCCGCGGCTGGTTGCGCCTCGGTCCCGTATGCCGCACCACCTGTCGATGATGCCGCTAATTCGTCCAATGTGTCAGGCGTCTGATGCATTGGCAGCATGACACTTTCACGCTGCCGAGGCCCGCCGCGTCGGGAGCGAAGCGGACGTCATGCCGGGCGCATAGCGGCGGATCATGGTTGCGCAGAATTCCGCGAACTCCTCCGGCACCAGAGGTGGGCTGGTGTGGTGGGGCATCATTCCGCGATGCTGCGGTGTAAAGCAAAAGGTGACCGTCACGTCGAAATCGGCGAGTGCCTCCATCTGCCGGTCAAACCAGTCCAGCGCGTTCGGCCGGAAGCTGTCTGCCCAGGAAAGCCCCGTGCGCATATTGGTGACGCCCAGCCGCTTCATCCAGGCGACGGCATCGTCCAGCCGGGGGTCCTCGAAATGAAACCACTGCACCAGCCCCATTGCGGGCGTGTAGCGCAGGAACTCCTCCAGCGCAGGTTTTGGCCTACCGTCCTGGCGCAGCAGCCCCATGTGGAAATGTCGATAGTAAGAAGAGCCCTCCGCCTCGCGATGCCGCGTCGTTGCTTCCCATTCGCGCGGAAGATCGTAGAGGCTGTACCACTGGATGCGTGGTGCGTTGCCAATCAGCAACTCAGCGGTGCGCTTGAGCCCCCAAACCTGGATTTCTTCCGCGCCGAAGGTTGATACGCCGACTTCGCTGACCCAGATGGGAAGGTTGGTGACGGTCGCGATCTCGCCGATCTTCTGTGGCCATTCGTGGATCTGCCACAGGTTCCAGTCGAGCGGAAAGCCGTGCACGGCGACGGCATCGACATGGTCCAGCACGCCGAATTCCTTCATGCGGGTGATAAAGCCCGGATCTATCGGCGAGATGCCACCGAGTACTTTCGTCAAAGACGGGTTCTCCGACGCGATTGCGTCAGCCGACAAGATCGCCATCCTGGCAAAGCGGCTCCAATCGGGATCGAGCTCTGGGTCCCAATGCGATTTGTTGTTGGGCTCGTTCCAGATCATGGCGGCTTCAATCATGGAGCTGTCCTTTCGAGGGGTAGATGGCGCCGCCGCCGGCCGGGTCCCCGGCTGCGCGGCAGAAATAGACCTCCTGCTCGGGGTGCAGAACGATCTCGAAACCGGCGCTGCGCAGCATCGCTTCGGTGCAGGCGCGGTTTGGAATCCACCAGTTGGTGGGATCGTCGGCATAGCGGTGCTCGATAAAATGCAGCTTGGGAAACTGCGGCTGGTCGAACAGGTCATGCGTCCAGAAATGATAGTTTTCTTCCAACTCGGGCAGATCCGCGCTGCCGCGCTGCATGGACTGGAAGATCATCAGGTCACGGGCGACATGTTCGCGGATCAGGTCGAGCGCGAGCAAGGGGTGGCGCAAATGGTAAAGCACCCCCATGAACAGCACGACATCGAATGTCTCGCGCAGAGAGCCGACGTCGTAGACCGAAAGCTTCTGGAATTCGATCTCGCAATCGGCAACCTCGGCGGCAAAGCGAGCTTGCGCCAGGTAGGCGTCATCGAAATCGATGCCGAGGACACGGTCAGCACCTCGCCGTTTCATCTCGATGGAGTAGAATCCTGCATTGCAGCCGATATCGAGTACCGCCTTGCCCGTCAGATCAGCGGGAATGGCATTGGCAAATTTGCGCCATTTGATCAGCGGGTAGTTGCCCAGAAAATGGTTGGGAGCGGTTTCGACGCCGGCAAGTTCCATGTTGTGGAACCACGGGCCGAGCGCATCGATGCGGCGGCGGATTTCGGCATGGGAATGCAGCATGGCTCAGGCTCCTTCGCCAGGAACGACGGGTACATGCGACTGCGCGCCGGGCATGATCATGGTGGGCCGGCGGTGCGCGGATGGGGCGTCGTTTTCAAGCAACCGCAGCGCTGTGCGATAGCCGTTGAAAGTGCCGACATCGACATAGTCCGACCCAGCCCTGACACCAAAAGCTGTACCGCCGGCCGCAATATAGGCGTTGACCAAAGTGCCGATATATTCGTCACTGCGCTCCCGCTCACGCCAGAGTCCCGCAAGCTGATGCAGGATATGGCCCGGCATCTTGAACGCACCCCAAACCCAGTTCGTGGCGGCATCCTGCCGCTTGACCTGGATTTCGATCACGCGCTCGTGGACGTCGGTGACGACGGCGTCGAAGAATTCCGGCTGATCCACCGGGAAAAGCAGAAATGAGAGCTGATCGTCGGGCAAATGGCGGAAACCGTCCTCGGGAAACCAGATCGTATCGGGAAGGCCGACCAGGACGACCTCGTCGGGCGCGACGAGGGGCGCCGCCCGGAAGATCGCATCGCACAGACCGACGGGGTTCGGCTGCACCACGAAGAGAGCCGCCGCGTCACCGTAGCCGGCGGCGTAGTATTCAAGGATGTCGGATTTACCCGATCCGATGATGAAGCAAATCTTGTCGACGCCGGCCTGCACCATGCGCCGTACCAGATACTCGCTCACGGCGCAGGGACGCTCGGTCTGTCCATCGATCCGGCTACCGACCGGCAGCAGCTCTTTCGAGAAGCCGAGCGGCTGAATGCGGCTGCCGCGCCCGGCAGCGGGTACGATGCCCAACATCAGACCGCTTCCCTCATCGGTTCGCCGGGAGATCTTTGAAAGGCATCGTTCAGGATGCGATCCAGTTCCGCCGCGCGCCGTGCGGAAGTGTGTTCGCCCAAGACCCGGTCGCGGGCACGCCTTCGAATGCCGTCGAGCTCGCACTCCGGCAATTGCAATGCGGCGACCACATCATCGGTGTCATGCGCCAACAATATTTCGCGGCCGGGTTCGAAAAATTCGGCTAGGCCCGGCCATGCATCGGTGACGATGGCAGCCCCACACGCGGCCGCTTCGAAGAGCCGTCCCGACGGGCACCAGCCCTTTTGCGCCATCGCCTCCCGGGTGACGTTCAGTGTCAGGCGAGATGATGAGAAGAAAGCCGGATGGTCGGCTGGCGGAAGATGCCTGACAAAGAAGATGTTGTCGCTCCATGGGAATTCCTGCGGATATTGCGCGCCGCCAATGATGAAGCGGTGGTCAGGCAGGCGCGCGGCCGGGCGGACCAGCAGCTTTTCGACGCCGGCCTGGCGATCCGCCGCGTAAGTTCCGAGATAGGACAGATCACCGGCGAATTCGGCCCGCTTCTCTGCCGGCCGGTGTTGGTCGGGATCGACATGCCCATAGAGAGGTACCACGTGACGCGCGCCTAAAACCGACTTAAGCGCCTCGATCGCCGAGCCGCCGGTGTAACTCAAAACGAGGTCGAAATCGGCAAGACCCTCAGGTCCGAAATAGGGCGGACGCTCGCCTTGCTCGATGCGGGCAAGCGTGACCGGAGTGTCGAGATCGTAGAAGACACGCAATCCGCGACCTGTCTGCTGCGCCAGCCGCGAGGCCTCCACGGCGTCGGCACAGTAGGAAGTGACGACGACGACATCCGCTTGCTTCATTGCCCGCTCCGCAACGCGACGGATGTCTTCCCAGTCCGGATAAATGACGACGTTGCCGCCATCGAGCCGATCGAGATCACGCGTCCCGGCATAGTAGGGGGTATCGCGTTCGAAGAAGGTGATGGACCATCCCAGCCGACCCAGGGCGCGGATCAGTCCCCGCCAGAGCGTGGCATGGCCGTTGCCCCATGATGATGTAACGGTGAGACCGAAAATGACCATCTGCATCCGGAAAGTCCTCGTCAGGCAGCTTCGTTCATTCGCAGGAGCTTGGAGCCCCAGTCACCCGACACGATCGTCGTGATCGAGGCTGGATCGATGTCGAAGCGGAAGCAGTCGCCGACCGGCAAGCCAAGCACCTTGCAGACGGCGGCTTTGATCACGTCGGCGTGGCTGACCAGGGCGACACACTGATTCGGATGCCGCTCGCGCACTGCGTTCATCAGTGCGACGATCCGCTCCTGGACATCCAGCATGGTCTCGCCGCTCGGTGTCCTGGCCTCCTGCCGCTGGTCGTTCCACGCCCGCCAACCGGCATCGCCATTCAACTCGTCGAAGGTCTTTCCCGACCAATCGCCGAAATCGATCTCGTCGAGTTCGGCGCAGATCGCGATTTCACCGACGCCGCAGGCAAGCGCGATCGGCACGGCCGTCTCTTGCGTACGCTCACGCGGGCTGCACAAGATGGCTTCAATCGGCTCCCGGGCCATGCGGCCACCAAGATGCGCGGCCTGCGCCTTCCCAGCCTCGCCAAGGCAAACGCCATCCATCCGTCCTGCAAGATAGGAGCCGACATTGTCGTGCGCTGCATGACGGATCAAAAAGAACGTTGTCGTCATTCCGCGGCATCCAGCAAAGGCTCGTCCTTGCCGGCGATGAAGGCGAGCGTGCGCTGCCGCGCTTCGGCGTCGGTGAACTGTTCGGGAGGCGACTTCATGAAATAGCTGCAGGGACCGGTCAGTGCTCCCGCTATGCCGCGATCGAGCGCAAGCTTGGCGCAGCGTATCGCATCGATCACCACGCCGGCTGAATTTGGAGAATCCCAGACTTCCAGCTTGAGCTCGGCGTTGAGCGGCACGCCGCCGAAGGTCGTCCCTTCCACTCGGATATAGGCCCATTTGCGATCAGTCAGCCACGGTACGTGGTCGCTGGGTCCGACATGAATATTGCCCGGCTCCAGGGGAACATCGAACTGGCTGGCCACGGACTGGGTCTTGGAAATTTTCTTTGATTCCAGCCGCTCGCGTTCCAGCATGTTGAGGAAGTCGGTGTTGCCGCCGAAATTCAGCTGATAAGTGCGATCGATGCGCACGCCGCGCTCGCGGAAGAGATTGGCCAGCAGGCGGTGAACGATGGTCGCCCCGACCTGGCTCTTGATATCATCGCCGACCAGCGGCAGCCCTCGCTGCTCGAAGCGCCGGCGCCATTCCGGACGTGAGGCGATGAAAACGGGTATGCAGTTGACGAAGGCGCAGCCGGCCTCAAGCGCGCATTCGGCGTAGAAGCGCGTCGCCTCCTCGGAGCCCACCGGCAGGTAAGAGACCAGCACGTCGGCGCCGCTGTTGCGCAGGATTTCGCTGACGTCGGCAACCGGCTCCGGCGCCTCCTCGATTTCGTCGCGCAAGTATTTTCCGATGCCGTCAAGTGTCGGTCCGCGCTCGACGCGAACGCCGTTTGCCGCCGCATCGGCAAAGCGGAACGTGTTGTTCGGGGCGGCGTAGATTGCTTCAGCGACGTCGAGGCCAACCTTGCTCCTGGCGACGTCGAATGCGCAGACAATCTCGATGTCGTCGACATGGTAACCGCCGAGGTCGGCATGCATCAGCCCTGGGATTGGTTCGTTGCTTTTTGCGTGACGATAATAGGAGAGGCCCTGCACCAGGGAGGATGCGCAATTGCCGACCCCGACGATACCGACACGAACCTTTTTCGATCCCACGAAACTGCCGCCCTATGCTGTTCAAAGGTAAGTTCCTGCAGCCGAACCACCAGCGTGCCGGAATGTTCCTTGGCATGCCGAAAAATTGCGCAAGACAGCATGGATCGAAGCAGCGCTCGCTGCGTTGCCGCAAGGCGAAGCATTGGAAAACCGATCGATGATTGTTTACGGCGACCAGAAGCGGAGGCAGAGCGCAGAACGGCTTCGCGATGCTGCGAGCGAAATTGCTCAAAGTCTGGACCGCATGGCTCATGGCGTCCGACGCCATGCCGCGTTGGTCGGCCTATTCATCAGCGTATCGGAACTGGTTCGCGCGCTTGCCGATGTCGATTTCGAGAACAGGGGCATCGACATCTTTTCGCCGCGGCAACAGCAAGGCGCCAGATTGCTGGTTGGTCTTGCGGCAGAGGTGGCGAAGTCGTGGCGAAGCGGTTTCGCCGTGGGCGGTGGCATCGAGCCGGGACTTCTCCAACTGCTGGACGGGTTGGATTGCGAGGCTGAGGTTCTGACCGGTTCTGCCGAGGGTTACGCGCATTACGCGCTTTATCCCGAAAGCTATTTCGGAGCGGCGCAGGAGTCAGGTCTCGATGCGAACACATGCGTGATCGGCATCCGCAGCATCGGCCTGGGGCTTGCCGCCATAGTGGCTGCCGCGATTGGCGCGCCGGCGCCGTTCAGCGTTCGTCCGGTCGGCCATCCTTTCCGCAGGCACATCAATGCCGATCCGCGCTCGATCGCTTCCTGGAAGAACAATCCATCGGCACGCTTCGCCGTTGTAGACGAAGGTCCCGGTCTGTCCGGCAGTTCGATGCACGCCGTCGTCGCGTGGCTGCGGGAACTGGGTATTGGTATGGACCGCATTCACCTGTTTCCCAGCCATCCTGGCGACCCGGGCATCGAAGCGTCACGGGAGGCCAGGGAGACATGGTCGCGCTGTCCGAAACATGTGGCGACGGCGCTCGAATGCACCTTCCCCGAAAGCTCGAACATTCCCACGCTTAGCGAATGGGTGGCCGAGGCGGTCGGCAGCCCCGAATTACGCCTGACCGAACTGTCTGGTGGCGAATGGAGGAGCGTCCACTACGTCGACGAAAAGCATTGGCCGCCGAGCCCGCGCGGCATCGAGCGGCGTAAATTCCTGGCGTCCGCGGGGTGTGGTCGCTGGCTCGTCAAATTCGCCGGCCTCGGCGAAACCGGACGGCGTAAGAGACGAGCCGCGGAAATGTTGGGGAAAGCCGGGTTCGGATCGCAAGTGGTCGGGCTTTGCCACGGCTTTCTGGTCGAACGGTGGATTGACGGCACCACGATGGACCAGGCGCCGCTGCCAAGAGGAAGGCTGGTCGCGGAGTTGGCGCGCTATCTAACCTGGCGGGCGCTCAATCTCCGAACCTGCGAACCGGGTGCATCATTGCTCGCACTCACGGAAATGGCTGTTTCCAATACATCTGAAGCTCTGGGCGAGAACCGAGCGGCGACGTTGCGCGGCTGGCTCTCGAAAAAAACCCCTGCGCATGTTCTGCAGCCGGTGGAAATCGACGGAAAGCTTCACGCGTGGGAGTTTCTCGTTTGTGCCGACGGCTCGGTGGTCAAGACAGATGCCGTCGACCATTGCCGGGCACACGATTTGATTGGCTGCCAGCCGATAGAGTGGGACATTGCCGGCGCCCGTGTCGAATATGGACTGTCCGACAGCGATGTGACGACATTGGTCGAGGGGATGGGGCTCGATATTGACAATGGCCACATCGATTTTTTCGAACCCTGCTATTTGGCGTTCCAAATCGGGCTCTGGAGCACGGCTGCGCAATCCGAAAATGGCCAGGAAAAAGCAAGGCTGGCCGCGACCGGAGACCGATACAGGGCGGGGCTGATACGATTCCTGGACGAATCTCAGGTGTAGCGTTTCGATCAATCCAGCCTTCGTAGCATGTCTGCTTCCTGCTCGAGAATAGCGGCCACTTCCTCGCGCTGCAGATGCGTCATCATCAGGCTGACGCAGCACTCGAGATAGGTGATCGAGGAGCGCCGCAGATAGGCAGCCGCCTCGCGTTCGGCAATCTTGTCGACATCCTTCGCGGGTCGCTTGGGTTGCATGAGGATGATCCTCCGTATCGGGTCCCTCCCGCCAAACTACAAGGTTGGATGGATGTTCCGAACGATCTCCGGGCAGGTCCGGCCGCGGCCCGCGTCATGCAGGAAGGTTCTGCAGCCCGCCTGCGGGTCTCCTTTTGGCAAGGCCTGTCATCTGATCGCCGATGCCGGTGCCTTCGAGCGCCGCGAAATAATCGATCGTCAGCTTGAGCCCTTCGTTGAGCGGCACTCTCGGCGACCAGCCGAGCAGCGTTTTCGCACGCGAAATATCAGGCTGCCTGCGCCGAGGATCGTCTTGCGGCAGGGGCAGAAATTTCAGATCCGACTTGGTGCCGGTCATCGCCTTCACCAATGCCGCCAGTCGCACGATGGTGAATTCTCCGGGATTGCCCAGATTGACCGGCTTGCCCGGATTGGGGTCGATGTTCATCAGGCGCATCAATCCATCAATCAAGTCGGAGACATAGCAGAAGGATCGCGTCTGCTGGCCGTCGCCGAATATCGTCAGCGGACGCTTCTCGAGCGCCTGCATGATCAAATTCGAGACGATGCGACCGTCGGCCGGATCCATTCTCGGACCGTAGGTGTTGAAGATGCGCGCGACGCGGACGTCGGCCTTGCCGGCCCTTAGATAGTCGAAGCAAAGCGTTTCGGCGGTGCGCTTGCCCTCGTCGTAGCAGGCGCGTGGGCCGGTGCAGTTCACATGGCCGACATAATCCTCCCTTTGCGGGTGTTGTTCCGGATCGCCATACACTTCGCTCGTCGAGGCCTGCAGCAGTCGCGCGTCATTGCGGACAGCGAGTTCGAGCAGGTTGAGGGTTCCGATCACGCAGGTACGCGTGGTGTGTATCGGGTCGGCCTGATAACGCGGCGGTGAGGCGGCGCAGGCCAGGTTGAAGATGTGATCCACGGGCTCGCCGAGATCCAATGGCCGGCAGATGTCCTGCTCGATCAACCGGAAACCCGGCCGGTCCATGATCGAGATGATGTTTTCCATGCGCCCGGTCAGAAAATTGTCGACGCAGATCACGCGCCAGCCGTTGCGGAGCAATACTTCGCAAAGATGCGAACCGAGGAAACCCGCGCCGCCGGCAACAAGCACCGTCTTTGCCCTGTGCGCCTTTCTTGTCTGTCGCATCGCTGTTTTCTCCTGTCTGCCGTTCATGCTGCACTTCCAATGTCGAGATCGAGGGCCGTCGCCGTTGGTTGGGTCAGCGCCGCCACGAATTCGCGAGCCCTGGCCCCACCGGTGTGGGAAGCGAGGACGAGTTTGCGAGCCCGGCCGGCCATGGCCAGGCGTGCGCGCTCGGACTCGCCAACGAGGATATCGATGACTTCGTCCGTCTCCGCGGCGGTGTGGATCGCCGATGCGGGAAAGAAGCTGTCGAGCCCTGGCCAGTGGTCGCTGACGATGGGCGTGCCGCAAGCCGCCGCTTCGAACAGGCGCACGCTGGGCGACCATCCTGCGGTGATCATGGAACTGCGTGTGACATTCAGCGTGTAGCGCTGACGGCTATAGAACGCGGCGTGATCGGCTGGCGGCAAATGTTCGATGCGTTCGACATTGTCCGGCCAGATGATGTCGGATGGATATTGGGAGCCGGCCACGACGAAACGGAGGTTCGGCATATGCCGTGCGGGCTCGAGCAGCAGAGCGTTCAGCGTTGTCTGCCGGTCCATGCTGTAGGTGCCGAGATAGCCGAGATCCCAGCGGATCGGATCTCCTGTCGGGTGATGCCGTTCTGGATCGACCGAACAATAGAGAGGTTCGGCATGACGCGCGCCGAAGTCTTGCGCCAGATGGTTGAGCGTTGGTCCGCCAGTGAAGGAGAAATAGACATCGAAATACGGAATTTGCCGCGAACTCAGATAATCGCAATCGTCGGCTGAAAGCTTGGCCAGGGTCACCGGGGTGTCGATGTCGTAAAAGCAGAGCTGCCCCTTGCAAAGCGAGGCGACGATGTCGATGACCTGGCGTCCTTCTGGAACAAAGGATCCGATGACGATGATGTCGGCCTGCTCCAGGCACTGTGCGTAGTCGCGTTGCAGCTCCGCAGTGGTTTCGTAGTAGCGCAAGGCGCAGAACTCCGGATCGCGCAGATCGCGGTGATTGGCGTACCAGGGCACGTTGCGCTCCAGAAAAGTCACCCGGTGACCGAGTCCGTGCAAGCCTTTCAAAAGACCCCGGAAAGTCGTGGCGTGGCCGTTTCCCCAGGATGAGGACAGCGACAGGCCGAGAAAGACGATGTCCAGTTTCTTGGTCATTCCGCTGCCTCCACGGCCCCGTGCTCGAAATGACGTTTGAAGACGGCATCCGCCACATCCGCCCGAAGCGCGTAGGTATGGTCCGCCAGCACGCGGTGAAGTGCGGCTTGGCCGATTGCCTTGGCCCGCCCGGGGGTCAGCGAGCGCATTATTTCGGCGACATCGCCGCCGTCACGCGCGACCAGGATCTCCTCGCCTGGTTTCAGGAACAGTTCCACGCCCAGCCATGCATCCGTGATGAGACAGGCGCCCGCGCCGGCCGCCTCGAACACTCGCGTGGCCGGTGAAAAACCGTTGGCGGCCATGCTGTCGCGGCTGATGTTCAACACGGCTTTTGGGGTGACATTGAAGGCGTTGTGATCGCGGGTGCCGACATGGCCGAGCCAGCCTACATTGGTGGGGAGCGGCTTGTCGCCCCAACCCGAGCCTCCGAGCAGGAAACGCTGTTTCGGCAGCTGGCTGGCGGGATCGAGGAAAAACGATTCGACACGCGCTTCACGGTCCGGCAGCCGGTTTCCGAGGAACGCCAGGTCGCAGGCAAAACGCGCTTTGCTGGCGACCGGATGGTGCGTTTCGGGATCGAGCGCATTGTAGATGGGCACGCACTCCTTGGCGCCCATGGCACGATAGGCCCAGACAACGGGATCGCCGCCACCATAGGTCAGCACGAGGTCGATCTCCTGCAGTGCACGATGGAGCGGGTGGTCCGGCTCGTCGCGCAACTGGGCAAGCGTGGCTGGCGCATCCACGTCCCAGAATACGACAAGCGCGTCGCTGCGGGCGTGGTCGAGAACGGCGCGAAGCAGCGCCTCGTCTTCGAAACCGACGCCACTCGCCTTGACGACGATGTCGGCGCCGGCGGCACGTGCCGCGACCTGCATCAGCGCATGCTGGGTCGCCTCATAAACGACGACAGTGCACCAGTCGGGAGCTTCGATGTCGCGGTTCTTCTGCCGGTCGTAGACATCGGGTTCGTAGAACGTGATCTCGTAACCCAATTGCGAAAGTGCCTTGAGCAAACCGCGATAGTACGTCGCGGCACCGTTCCAGTAGGACGACAAAAGGCTCGATCCATAGAATGCGATCTTCATGCGACGGCTTCCTTTGCGGCTGTCGGGACGGCGGTGTGTCGGTTCGCGCATTGCGTGAGCACGCCGAGCAACTCGTCGACGCGGTGGCGGCAGGTGTGCCGCGAGCGGATGGTCTCGAGACCCGAGGTCACCAGGGAGGCCGCAAAGTCCTCGTCGGACAACACCGTCCGAAGCTGTTGCCGCATTTGCGAGCCATTCTCGGCAAACAGGAAGTCGACACCGGGCCTGAAAAGCTGCTCGACATCGGACCATGGCGCTGAAATCAGCGGAATGCCGCAGGCGAGTGCCTCGAACATGCGGATCGTCGGGATTCCGGGCAACCTCTCGCGATAGGGGCGCCGTGGAACGTGAACGGTGACACGATGCGCGGCGAAGGCCTTCGGCACGTCGGCATTGGCGATCCACCCCTCATAGCGCAGTCCTGCGGTGGCCAGATCCGCAAGTGCGGTCTTGGGGTAGCGTACGCCGTGAACAGCGGCATCAAGGCCGAGATCGTGCACCGGCTCGATCAGAAACTCCTTGAGTTCGGCGGTCCGCTCATCATCGCCCCAGTTGCCGATCCAGACCAGATCGGAGGTGGGGTGGATCTCCGGGTGCGGCTTGAACAGGCGATCGTCCGCCGCTTCATGCCAAGTGAAGACGCGCTTGCCCCAGCCGGCGCGCAGATAGCTCTCGCGCAAGGTTTCGCCAAAGGCGAGAACGCCGTCATAGTGCTCCAGCCGGAGCGCCGAGAGTGCCTCGGTCGCAGACACGGCCCGGTGGTGGGTGTCGTGAAAAAGAAGGATGAAGTTGCCGCCGGCGGCCCGGGCACGGCCAATACGTGCGACAAGCTCCGGATCCGTCCACTCATGAACGATCACAACGTCGGCCTCGGCAATCCAGGCTTCGTGATCAAATCCGGCGTCGTAGGTCACCGGCATCAGTTCGGGAAAATCCTTGCGGAAGCGTTCGATGGCGAACGACCCCTTCTCAGCCAGCAGATTCGACCGGCTCCAGCCATTCGCCGGCTCCAGCGCAATAGTCTGATGCCGGCGCTGGACCAGCTCTCGCATGACGCCGCGCAGGAAATGGGCATTGCCATGGTTCCAGTCGGAAACGACCGAGTGGGTGTAAAACACAAAGCGCATGATCAGCGCTCCGCCATCGCTAAGGCCGCTTTGTCGTAGACGCCGCGCATAGCCGCTGTCTGCTTTGTCAGCCTAAACCTGCGGCTGCGTCGGATGGCTGCCTGGCCAAGCTCTCGCCGGAGCTCGGCATCGCTGGAGAGACGGTTGAGGCAGGCAGCGAGATCGTGCGGATCGCGCGCGTCAAAGAATATCGCGGCCCCGTCCCATAGTTCGCGATAGGTGGCGATATCGGAAAGCACCAGGGGCGTAGCCGACATGGCGGCTTCCAGCGCGGCCAGGCCGAATGGCTCGTAGAGCGATGGCGATACGAAAATACCCGCGCGAGCCATCAACGAACGCACCTCATCGGACGGCACTGCTCCCAGAGGAACAGCATGGCTGAAGCTGACATGCTCGCCGTTTGGGCCGTTCGTCGAACCGGCGGCAAACAGAGGCCATCGCGTCAGGGACGCCGCCTGATCGACCACCGCCGCATTTTTGCCCTCGTCCCACCAGCGGGCAGCGGCGAAGACGAGCGGTTGATGCTTTTCGGCCTTCGGCAGAGGACGGGCACCATTTGTGACCACACTCAAGCGCGCGATCGGGCCGTAGCAGGTCTCTAGCATGTCGGCATGGCTGCGGCTCGGCGCGATGACCGCGTCGGCCCGATCCATGCCGCG
This sequence comes from Mesorhizobium sp. M0062, assembly GCF_040323125.1. Lineage (NCBI taxonomy): Bacteria > Pseudomonadati > Pseudomonadota > Alphaproteobacteria > Hyphomicrobiales > Phyllobacteriaceae > Mesorhizobium > Mesorhizobium sp. M0062. The sequence continues at coordinate 195,004 of NZ_JAMYUO010000008.1, read as the reverse complement.
TCTGTTGCGCTCCTTCTGCCAGGCCCATGCCCCATCCGCCGCCTGTCCTCTGACCGCATGGAACCAGGTCGTCACGCAGGAATGGGAGACCACCACGACCGGGCATGGCGCGTCGAATCCCGCCGCCTGCGAAGGCGCGTTGAAATGGACAAGGTCGATGGCGTGGTCGCGCATGGGCGCATGCAACTCCCGCGGCAGCGCGTCGAGATCACCGCCGTTGCGGGTCATCCAATCCGGCGGCGTGTTCAGCCAGATCAGCTTCGCGAAAGCCTCCGCCTCGTCGGCCTGCTGGCTGGACGGTGGCGGACCGAGGCCGGCAAGCACCACGCTATCGCCGCCGTTGACAAGTTCCCTGGCCAGGTCGAGCGCATAGCGCCACACGCCGCCCACGGCGTCGACCGTCATCAGGATGCGCCGCGAGCGCGGCGTCAGTGTCCGCAACATGTCGCCTCCAGTTCCGCCAGCGGACGCGGGCGCCTTTCCTGGATGTCGCTGAACTTCTGGAATGATGCGAGATAGTGATCATGGGCGCGCTCCCAGGCGAGGTCGTCGGGTTCGCCCCAAAGCTCGCGATAGCTTGGCGAACTCGGATATGGATAAAGCGGTACGGGTTCATTGGCCCACACGCCGTTGTCGATCAGGTGCGTTCGCCAGTAGTCCACAAGGGCAGGGTCATCCTCGACGACGCCGATCAGATTGGCCTGTACGAACGGAACGTGACGCCTGGCATTGACGAGCAGCGCGGCAAGTTCCTCGGTACCCAGCCGGCAGCGTTTCGCCAGCATCGCACGACCTTCCACGGTCAGGCTTTCGAGGCCGGCCTCGATGGAGACACAGCCAGCCGCACCGAGCAGTTCCAGCAGCTCGGGCTTCCAAAGGTCGATGCGGGTCTGCACACCGAACTTCACGTCGCGATGGATCAACGCTTCCAGCAGCGCTTTTTGCGGCAGGAAGATTTCATCGATGAAATAAATGTAGCCGACCCCCTGGGCAATCAGCCCATCGATTTCCGCTATGACAGCCTCGTGGTTTCGGCGGCGATAGGCATCGCGGAAATCGATCTTGGCGCAGAAGCTGCAATTGTAGGGGCAGCCGCGCGATGCTTCGACCTCCGCGCCGAACCCAACCTGCTTGTCATCGAACCTGTGATGGTGATGCGAATGGGCTGCGATCCAGTCTGATGGCCATTGGAGTGGCGGATGATCGACAAACGAGCTGGCGTGGACGCCGCCGTTCAAAACCACCTTGGCGTCGCGCAGGTAAGCGGTCGAGGGGACCGCGCTCCAGTCGTCGCGCCGGGCAAGTTCCGCGACGATTTCCTCGCATTCGCCGCGCACAACAATGTCGACGCCAAGCTTGCGCAAGGTTGGCGCGGGCGTAGCCGAGCCATGCGGCCCGACCGCGACTGTGCGTCCACCGCGCCCGGCGAGACGGTTGAGGAAATCGGCCGGCACGCGCAACTCGGGTGGTGCGCAGCGCCAGAACAGATAAGTCGGGGCGGTACTGACGACCGTCATTGCAGGCGCGAAATCAGCCACACGCTCGGAGAGGTCCGAGTTGTCGAGCTTCTGCAATTGCCCATCCAGCATCAACACCTCATGGCCGGCTGTTTCGAGGAGGGATTTCGAATAGCCGAGTTCCAGCGGGAGATGTGGTTGGCGGCAGCCGAAATAGATGCTGTCGTCATAGGTCCAGAACGGGTTTACCAGGGCGATTTTCATGCGACGTACCTCACGACTTCGGGGCGAGGCTGGAGCCGGTGTTGTTGCAGCCAGTCTGCGAGATCGCGAATGCCTTCGCGCCATGAAACACGAGCTTTCCAGCCAAGCATCGCTTTGATCTTGCGGGTGTCGGCGACGAAGAAGGGCTGATCGCCGGTGCGTTCGTCATCATGGCGGATCGAAAGCTCATGGCCGGTCAAGCTACGGATCTCGCTCAACAGCATGCGCAGGCTGATCGCATTATCGGGGCCGCCGCCAAGATTGAATGCCTGGCCTTTGGTCGTCTCGATACGATCGAGCGTGGCCCTGTAGGCGGCGACCGCATCGGAGACATGCAGTATATCGCGCACTTGTCTGCCGTCGCCGTAAATGGTGATTGGACGTCCCGTCAGCGCACTCAGCAGGAAGTGCGCGACCCAGCCTTGATCCTCGGTTCCGAACTGGCGCGGCCCGTAGATGCAGCTCATCCGCAGCACCGCCGTGGGCATGCCGTAGGATTTGGCATAGTCGAGCACATATTGGTCCGCCGCGCCTTTGGAGCAGCCATAGGGCGTGCAGAAATCCAGGCCGTGGGTCTCGTCGATGCCATTCGCTTGGATGATGCCGTCGCAAGGCAGGTAACGATCGCCGTCCTCGCGCACCGCGACGTCGGGCAGGCTGCCATAGACCTTGTTGGTGCTGGCGAAGACCACCGGAACAAACTCACTGCTCAGCCGCGCCGCCTCGAGGACATTGAACGTTCCTCGAAGGTTGATGTCGAAATCCTCGTCCGGTTGGACCAGGCTCGTTGTGACGGCGGTTTGCGCGGCCAGGTGGAAGATCGCCTTGGAACTCTTCAGAACGGGCGCAAGCGCGTTGGCGTCGCGCACGTCAATCGTTTCGACCATGAGGCGGCTTCCGTGTTTCTGCGCCAGCCATTCAAGGTTCTGTTCGACGCCGGGGCGGCTGAGATTGTCGATCACCAGCACCGGCTCGCCATCCGACAACAGGCTGTCGGCCAGGTTCGATCCTATGAAGCCGCTGCCGCCGACAATGGCGACGGGCGCGTCGCGTCGATTGCGCGTATTCATGACACCAGCCCACGTTCTTCAAGCTCGCGTTTCATGTCGGCGCCGCGGTCGATGGCGGACGAGTTGCGCACCCAGGAAACGAAATCGGCGAGCGAATTCTCCAGTTGTTGCCTCGGCTCGAAACCGAGCAGCTCACGGGCCTTGGAAATATCGGCGAAGCAGTTGCGGATATCCCCGGAGCGCGCCTTGCCGAGCAACTCTGGCGAGCGGTCCGGCGTTCCCATGGCCTCGGCAAGTACCCGCGCGACGTCGCTGATAGCATAGGCTCGGCCGCTGCCGATGTTGATGACGTGACCCCTTGCCTGGCGTTGCTGCAGCGCAAGACGAAAGGCGCGGGCGACGTCATCCACATGGACGAAATCGCGTTTCTGTTCGCCATCCTCGAAGATCATTGGACGTTGGCCGTTGGCGAGACGCGAAGCAAAATTGGCCAACACGCCGGTATAGGGGTTCGATAACGCCTGGCCGGCGCCGAAGACGTTGAACAGGCGCAGCGCGACCGCATCGATGCCATAGGCTTCGCCGAAGATCAGCACGGCGCGTTCCTGGGCGTATTTCGTCAGTGCATAGATAGAGGCGAGATCGACCGGCTTTTCCTCGTCCGTCGGCAGGGGGGAGAGGGGTTCGCCTTCCGGCGACAGCGGATTCCACTGTCCGTTTTTGATGTCGCTCGCCTTGCGCCGGGCATTGTCGATGCGCCGGCCGTCCGATGTAGCATAGAGGCCCTCGCCATAGACACTCATCGATGAGGCGACGACAATGCGCTCGACCGGGTGTTTGATCAGCGCCTCAAGCAGCGTCGCGGTGCCGAGATCGTTGGTGCCGACATAGCGCGCGATCTCGTACATCGACTGTCCGACGCCGACTTCCGCGGCTAGATGAATGACCGCGTCAACGCCTTCCAGCGCCTTGGCGACCGCCTCCCGGTCCCGAATGTCGCCCTTGATCAGCTCGGCCCCGGCGGGAAGGGCGACTGTTTCGCCTGCGTGCACCTGCTCCAGCAGCACATCCAAAATGCGAACCGAATAATCCTGCTCGATGAGTTCCTGGGCGACATGCCGGCCGATGAAGCCGCAGCCCCCTGTAACCAATATCCGTTTCACGACCACTCCTCAGACAGGTAATCTTGGCGACCCGAACTTTTCGGCAAAAGGTTTGTTCCCTTGGCTTCAACAAAGTTCCTTTGGCCGGCTTCGTTCGGAAGCAGCCACATCGCGCTCGCCGCGCCGTGCCGGAACATTGCCGCCCTTGTGCTGTTAGGACGCCGGCAGCCCCGACGATGCCCGATGTTGGCAACGCCGATGATCAAAGGAGATTTCAATGTCCCAGTCGCAAACGACCACCAATCACGACGAAATCCGCAAATGGGCGGAGGAGCGGGATGGACGGCCGGCAGTGGTTCGCACCAAAGGCGCGGGCGGCATCCTGCGGATCGACTTCGGCAAACCCGAGGAAGCATTCGAGCCGGTCGAATGGGATGAGTTCTTCCGCATATTCGACGAGAACGATCTGGCCTTTCTTTACCAGTCCAAGACTGGTGACGGACAAACCAGCCGTTTCAACAAGTTCGTCGAGCGCAACCAGAAGGGCGAATGACGCACTTCGAGCCGGCCGATTTGCCTGACCTGGTTCTCGGGCAAATTTTTCTGGATGCGGTGGAACAATAGGGGCTCCGATCCTTCCGTCGCTGAACCACAGCCGCAGCAAGGATCGAAGGCCTTGGCCCTGAGCGCAGGAGGCGGCGGGGCTGGATAGGCGTCAAAAGCCGGAAACCCGCTACTCGTCCTGCCGTGAAACCAAAACGCCGCTCATCAGTCGTCCTGCTGCCTGCGGTGGCGGTGTTTTTCGATTTCCTCGGGCTCTTCATCGTCGATCCGCGTGATGTTCGAGGCATTGTGGTCTGATCGCAGGATCTCATCCAGTTTGGCGTGAATGGCCTGAGTGTCGCGGTGCTCGGCACGCTGGATGAACAGCGTCATGGCCCACGTAAACAAGGTAGCCGCTCCATGCCAGTCCAGGGTCTGTCGCTCGAAGATCATCCAAAGGATTGCGTAGACCAACAGGATCAGGAATGCCGCGGGGCGGGAGGTTAATGTGCCGATTGAGGTAAGCACGCCGGTGACGGGATGATTGGCCATGCGAAAGAACTCGCGGCAGTGACCGTGGTTCCCGACCGCAGTGCATCGCGCCGGCACGAGCCAGCTAGGCGCGACGGATGAATTCACGGCGCAGTGCTTGCCGATCGCAGCTACAACGATGACCACTCGATTGCCGGGCGCGCAATCATCAGCCAGAAAATGGCGAGCACGGCGCCGAAAGCTGGGAAGCCGAAGACAAACCAGCGTCTGAACAGCTGATGGTAGCGCTCGGGAGGAGGTTGGTTGGAGAGTGCGGCCTGTGTGGCTAGATTTCGCATCTCGATCTGCATCCACACGACAGGCAGCCAGAACAGGCCCGTTAAGATGTAGAGCAGGATCGAGAGAACGATCCATCCTTCGGACAGCGAATACCCCGCAACCCTAGCGAGGCCCAGTCCGGTCAGAGGTTGTGCGACAACGGCCGTAGCCGTGAACAGGAAATCAGCCAGCACGACAATTCGGGCGATGGCTGCGATCGTCGCGGCATTCCCGGTCCGGTGTGCCAAAAGCATGAAAAAAGCAATGCCGGCACCAGTTCCGAGCAGCACAGCAGCGCCGATCACGTGCAGGTATTTAAGCACGAAGTACATCATCAGCGTTCCTCCAGAATGGCCAGCGCTGCAAAATGCAGAACGAGGATCGGGAGGATTTTGATCAGCGGCCCGAGTGGCTCAAGCCAAAGATCCGGCCGCAGAATGCTCCCAGCGGTCGCATAGAAAAGCGATACCGCGATTGCGCCGAAAAGACCAAGCCGGCTGGTTGGGCGCCAGGCGACAAGCGCCCCGACGGCGATGTCAGCCAGCGCGCCGGCGACTACCGCCGGTTCGGCCAAGGGGCCGGCAGCAGTGCCAATCAGCAAGTCAACTCCGCTGCGCCAGCCGGCGGTGAGGGAAATGATGCCGGTCATGATCCAGAAGAGCGGCAAGACGACAAAGAGCGCCGGCTTGACGAAGTAAAGACCGGCGAACCATCGCTCCTGCACGGTCGCAGGATTTAGACGCAGTGCAGATGTAAGACCTGATGGTTGAATGCCGGTCGCCGTCATCCACGGCTGGGGATCGCCGACAGCGCCACGGGCAATCTCTTTTGCTGCATTGCTGCGCATGGGCGGGCGCCAGCCCAGCTGAGCCGCGGCATCCCCGAACCTGTACAAGATAGCTGCGGCCCAATTCGGCAAGATGAACTCCCGAGCACTGCTCCATCCGAACCAGCGGCGATAGCGACCCACGACCTCGCTCATCGAAAGTGCCTCGGGCCCAGCCAGGTCCAGCGTGAGGTGCGATGGGCTGCCGGGTTTGAGGAAGAACAGGACGGTGGAGATGACGTCATCGAGTTGGACGACTTGGAGATGGCCCGTGTCGGGCATCAACGGCAAGAGCGGCAACGCCGCGAGGCCGCGAAACAGTGCACTTGCGCCGAAGGCCGGCCTTCCCAGCACTACGGAGGGGCGCAGGATGACCCAGCTAAGGCTACGTGCCATCAGTGCTTCATCGCCGGCGAGCTTGCTGGCGGAAAAGGCGGACGGCTGCTGGCGATCGACCCCGATGGCAGAAAAGTGAATCACCTTGTTCACACCTGCTTGCTCACACGCGGTGAAGAGAGCCGAGGCGCCGGTAGAATGGACATGCCGGGTGTTTTCCCGGGCACTATCCTGGAGGACGCCGGCACAGTTTACGACGGCGTCCACACCGGCGAGATAGGGGATCCAATCCTGAGGTCGCAAGGCCCGCGCCATATCCCGGGAAACGGTTTGGATCTCCGGGTGGACGCCAGTGTCTGCGTGGTGAAGCACGCGGACCACTTCATGACTCTCGCCGGCCAGGCGCGCGCAAAGCGCGGCTCCAATCAGACCTGACGCGCCGGTGACGAGAATTTTCATTCCTTCCTCCAGCCGTTCGCCAGCGCGTGCCCGTCCATCAACCCAGCGGCTGCGCCTGGGAGAACTCTAGCAAAGCCGAAGCCGGTAGTCTCACGCCGGGTGGAACAGGTTCCGGGCATCAACGCAGCCAAAGGTGAGCCGGTACGGTGCGTTCGCATCTGCAGGTCAACTTCGCCGGAAGTTCGTCGCCGGCTCGGCGCAATCGCGGAGGTCGTTATGAATGTGAGTTGCAGCCTTGGCGGCGTCTCCGAACGCAACAGCAATTTGATTGAGCCCCTCGGCCACGTCGCCAATGGCATAGAGTCCTGGCGTTGAAGTCTCAAGGTGTCGGTTGACCAGGACATAGCCTTCTGCGTCACAGTTAGCCCCCAGAGCAACCGCGAGTTCGGAGCGTACGTCGCTGCCCATCGAAGGGTACACCACATCGATGTTGCGCATCGGGGCGCCCTCGGCCATGACGACATCGAACCCGGTTCGTCGAGGGATCAGGTCATCGACCGCGTCCCAGATTTCAACTCCGCCTGCCAAGGCGGCGCCGCGGGCAGCTTCGGAAACATCATCCTGGTTATTGGCGAGCAAGGCGACCTGACTGCCATATCCCTTCAGGAACAGAGCCTCCCTGACGGCGAGATGCTCCGGACCAACAACGCCGATGCGGCTACCCCGGGCCTCATATGCATCGCAAACCGGGCACAGTCTGACAATGCCGGTTGCGATCGCCTCCTCCAGTCTTTCAATGGGAGGTGCCTTGTCCACAATGCCCGTTGCCAGAATCACGCGCCTTGCTTGGACAATCCCGCAGGTGGTCGTCAGAACAAAAAACCCCTCGCGTTTTTCGGCGTGGCCTACGCAACCATGGACAAGGCTCGCGCCGTATAGCTGTGCCTGGGCTCGTAGGCGGCCGAGCAGTTCTTCCCCGCTGATGCCGTCGGGGAAGCCGGGACAGTTGCGGGATTTTGGGATGAGCTTGGCACGCGCATGCCCCGCGTCGAGCGAGATCACCGAACGCAGAAACCTGGCTAAATACATGGCTGCAGCGAGCCCCGCGGGGCCGCCGCCGACGATGGCAACGTCAAAAACTAGTGCGCCCGAAAAGCTTGGTTCGCCCGAAAAGCTTGGCATCGGGCCTAACTTCAACTCAACGAGCTTGTTCCACAGGGTCGAAATGGACGCAATCAGGATGCACACTGCACAATAAGAGTGAACTCCAATCGAGTCGTGAAGAGAAAGGCCACTGCCTCATCAAGCCTGCAAAAACCTCGTGGCTCCCAACGCTGTGAGTACAGCACCACTGGGAAAGTGAACGCATCATGGAACTTCGGCTCACCGTCGCGCTTAGTTTGGCGAAAGGGTGGTCTGAGATGAGCGCGACCAGAGAGTTTTTTCAAAACTGGCTACAGGAGAATGTCGGCACACTTCCTGGTCGAGAGGAAGTCAGCGTCGCGGTGCTCGCTCAGCAATTCGAGCAGGATGCCGAGGTGGCTGGTTATGGGCGTGAAGTAAGGGAGGACGAACTCGGAAACATCGAAGATGCTATCGTGCAAGCGATCGAGAACGCCGGGTCCGGGGTGCAGAGCCCGAGCTCCGAAAAGAGCGATCCGGCACCTGTAATGGACGCGTTGGAGGTCGATGATGCCAAGAGCGGACCGTAGCCCCTGACACCTTCTGCTGTTCGCCTGAACAAGCCCCCGGACTGCCGTACGAGCCGAAAAACGGACCTTAGGTGCTTTCCCGTTAGTTCCATGCACCATCGAGGAACATTCCTGCCGCCACCGCGTTAGGAAAGTTCCTTCACACCCGGTGCGCCCGTGCTGACTGCTACCCTTCCAGGCGAATGGCTGACCCGGCATGATCAGGGTCACATCTCGCGGCGGGCCGCTCTTGCGGGTATTTGTTGCTGGCTATTGGGTGCTTCCGCTGAAGCCGCGCCACAGCCATCGCCGCTCGTGCGATTTGGCGTGCTGGGATTTGGCACCGCCGCCTGGGAAGTTGACGTCATGCGGCGACATGCGTTGGACGCTGTGCACGGCGTATCAATCGAGGCTCAGCGGCTTGCCGGGACCGAAGTCGGTAAGACCGCATTGCTGGCGGGCAGCGTCGACGTCATCGTTTCGGACTGGGTGTGGGTCATGCGCCAGCGCAGCGAAGGCGCTGATCTGGTGTTCTATCCCTATTCTCGTGCCGTCGGCGCGCTGGAACTGCCGCAAGGCTCGTCCATTCGAACTCTTGCGGACCTCAAGGGCAAAAGGCTGGGGATCGCAGGTGGTCCGCTGGACAAAAGCTGGATCCTGTTGCGCGCGCTCGGCCTCCGTCAGGTGAAGCGCGATCTTGCTGAAGAGGTGGAGCCAGTGTTCGGCGCGCCGCCTTTGTTGGAGCAGGAATTTCTGGCGGGGCGACTGGATGCACTGCTGACGTTCTGGAATTTCGCCGCTCGTCTCGAGTCAGAGGGGGCAAGGCCTCTGCTCAGTGTCGCGCAAATCCTGCAGGGGCTTGGCGTATCCGTGGACTTGCCGATGCTCGGCTACGTCTTCCATGAAAGCTGGGCGCGGGCCAACCCGATAGCCCTCGCGCGATTCACGAGCGCGACCGCGGCAGCGAAGTCGCTGCTCGAGTCTTCGGACGACGAATGGCGGGTGCTCGCGCCCCAATTGGGCACGGACGATCCTCACCTACAGGCGGCGTTACGCGCCGCCTATCGAGCCGGAATCCCTCGTCGGTTCGGCAAAGACGAACGTGATGGCGCGGCCCGGTTGTTTGGAATCCTGGCCGAATTGGGCGGCGAGGATCTGGTCGGCAAGGCGACGAGCCTCGATCCTGGTGTCTTCCGGGCCATACCGGCTTGAGCTCGCGCCAATGACCGATGTCCCAGCGTTCCCCATCATAATGCAGCGTTCGCAATCCACTGCGGCATTGCTGACCATGGTGCTCGTCTGGCAGATTGCATCATCGATCGCCGCCGATCGCCTGTTTCCTGGTCCGGTCCAGGTTGTTTCGGTTCTCCTGCACGAAGTGGTTCGGGGCGAGCTGCCATACCATTTGGGCATCTCGCTTGCGCGCGTCGTGGCAAGCCTCGGGTCGGCAATCGTCATCGGCGCGGCCCTTGGCTACGCGGCAGGCCGCTCGCACAGAGCCGACATATGGATGAGGCCTTGGATCGTGTTACTCCTCAACATGCCGGCGCTGATCACGGTCATTCTAATTTATATCTGGCTTGGTCTTGCCGAGACTGCGCTTGTCCTTGCGGTCGCGCTCAACAAGATCCCCAATGTCGTGGTGACTATTCGTGAAGGCGCCAGCCGGCTGGACAAGGACTTTGCCGAAATGGCTGAGCTCTATCGCTTCGGGCGTGCTGCAAAGCTGCGGCATGTCGTGCTGCCGCAATTGGCGCCGTTCTTTCTCGTCACCCTGCGCAGCGGGCTGGCATTGACGTGGAAGATCGTGTTGCTCGCCGAACTGCTCGGCCGCTCCAACGGCGTCGGGTTCAAGCTACAGGTCTATTTTCAGAACTTCGACGTCACCCACATCCTTGCCTATGCGATCAGCTTCGGCGTTGTGATGCTTGCCATAGAGTATGGACTGCTTGTGCCGTTGGAACGTCGTCTGTTCGCCTGGCGACGCTGATGCTGAGGATCAGGATCGAGGACAAGACTTTCCCCGGTGACGACGGCCAGCGCCGGACGATCTTTCGCGCGCTGTCGCTTGATATAGCCGACGGACAGGTCTGCGTCCTGACCGGCCCTTCCGGTGTCGGCAAGTCGACGCTGCTGTCGATCGTTTCGGGCGTCGACCGCGAATTTCGCGGCAGCGTGAGCGGACGACCGCTTCCGATAGGCATGCTGTTCCAGACACCGAGGCTGCTGCCCTGGCTCACCGCCTTGCGCAATGTAGCGCTGGCCATCCCGGATCGCGCGCCCGATGCGGCCCGGTGGCTTGCCGCTGTCGGCCTGAAAGGCAATGAGAATAGCTATCCGCAGCGACTCTCGGGCGGTATGGCGCGGCGCGTAGCGCTTGCCCGGGCGCTCGCCGTGGAGCCTGCGCTCCTGCTCCTCGACGAGCCATTCGCTTCACTCGACGAGGCGACCGCGCAAGCCATGCGCCGCCTGCTGCAGGATTGTTTCGCCAGTCGGCGGACTACCACGCTGCTGGTTACGCATGATCTCGCCTATGCCTCGTCGCTGGGGGATCGGGTTATTGTTCTGGAGGGATCGCCTGCGCGCATCGTGCGCGATGTCGCAATCTCTCGTGGCGATGAAGCGGGATCGTCGCGGTTTGGGCTGGGGGCGACACAATGAGACTGTTGCTGGGCCTTCTCTTTCTTTTGCTGATCACCGGCCCTGGCGCCACCGAGCAACAGACGATGGTGATCGGGTATATCGGCCAGGAGCGCAAACCGGCTCTGCCCCTTGGACCCCTTGATGAAACCGTCACCGATGACGGCCTGCAAGGCGCACGGCTCGGCATTGCCGACGACGAAAGCACCGGCCGGTTTCTTGGGCAGAAATTTCGGCTGGAGGAAAGAATATTGAAACCAACCGAAACGCCGGACGACGCGGTAAGACAATTCGCCGATGCCGGCATCGCCTTTGTCGTCGCCGATCTCGACGCCAGTCAGCTTCTACAGGCCAGTGCCGCGCCCGGTGCCGAGCAGATGACGTTGCTCAACAGCCGGGCGCCGGACGACGTGCTTCGCCAACAGGACTGCCGTCGGAACGTGCTGCACACGATCCCGAGCCGCGCCATGCTCGCCGACGGGCTGGCGCAATATCTCGCCTGGAAGCGCTGGCAGCGTTGGTTCCTGCTTGTGGGGCCGCATTCGCAGGATCAGGCGATGGCGGCGGCCTTTCGACGGGCGGCGGCTCGCTTCGGAGCCGAGATCACGATCGACCAGCCGTGGACATTCAGGCCCGCCAACGGACGTGCCGATACAGGGCATGTCACGCTGCAGACCGAAATACCCGCGGTCACGCAGGTCAGCGACTATGATGTGCTCGTGGTCGCCGACGAGGCGGATGAATTCGGCGCCTATCTGGAGGGCCGCACCGCGCTGCCGAGAATCGTCGCCGGCACGCAAGGGCTGGTCGCCACAGGCTGGAGCGCTGTCAGCGAGGAATGGGGCGCCACGCAACTGCAGGACCGTTTCCACAGGCAGGCAGGGCGCTGGATGTTGCCCAGCGACTACGCGGCCTGGCTCGCTGTGCGCAGTATCGGCGAAGCGGCGACGCGCCTGCACAGTCTCGATCCCGCGGCAATCGGCAGATATATACGCGGCGACGCGTTTCTTCTCGCTGGCTTCAAGGGGCAGGGGCTTAGTTTCCGTCCCTGGGACGGACAGATGCGCCAGCCCATTTTGATTGCCGGGCCTCGCCTCTTGATTTCCAGCTCACCGCAACCGGGCTTCCTGCATCAGCGCACGCCGCTCGACACGCTGGGCATCGACCTGGAGGAGAGCACATGCAAGTTCTGATGACGCTGTTGTTGGCCGCGTTCGCTCTTGCTGCTCCCGCCGCCGCCGAGACCATCTACGTTTCCAATGAGCAGGATAATACGGTCGCGGTCGTCGACGGCGTGACGATGACTTTGCTGGCGACGATCGATGTCGGCCGCCGCCCGCGCGGGCTGGCGCTGTCGACCGACAACAAGATGCTTTTCGTCGCGGAAGGCGACGACAACCGCATCGACGTGGTCGACGTCGCGAAGCGGCGGGTCGTCGGCGAATTGCCTTCGGGAGCCGATCCGGAATTCTTCGCAGTCCATCCCGATGGCAAGCGGCTGTTCGTCGCCAACGAGAATGACAATCTGGTGTCGGTGGTGGACATCGCCGCGGCCAAGGTCATCGGCACCGTGGATGTCGGCGTCGAACCGGAAGGAATGGCGGCCAGCGCCGACGGCCGCTATGTCGCCTGCACTTCGGAGACCACCAGCATGGTGCATCTGATCGACGCAGGCACGCTTGAACTCGTCGACAATCTGCTGGTCGATACCCGGCCGCGCGCGGCTTTATTCTCGCCGGACGGTAAGCAATTCTGGGTGTCCTCGGAGATCCGGGGCACTGTCACCGTCTTCGACACGGCAACGCGCGCGCAGACCGGCAAAGTCGAGTTCGAGGTGCCGGGTATACGACGCGAGGGCGTGCAGGCGGTCGGCATGGGGACGTCCCGCGATGGCACGACCGTCTATGTGGCGCTCGGCCCCGCCAACAGGATTGCGGAAGTCGATGTGAAAACGCTGGCGGTCCGTCGGCTCTACCTTGTTGGTCAACGACCCTGGCACGTTGCGCTCTCCGGCGACCAGAAGCGCCTGGTCACCGCAAACGGGAATTCCGGCGATATCTCGTTTATCGATCTGGAAAACCAGGAGGTGGTGAAATCGCTGCCGGTGGGGCGGGGGCCGTGGGGCGTCGTGATCGGGCCATGAACGCCTTGTCGGTCGAGAATCTGGGTCATAGTTTCGGGAACCGGCGGGTTCTCGACGGCGTCTCTTTCTCTGTGGCCCAAGGCAGGATGTGCATCTTGCTAGGCCGCAATGGCGCCGGCAAGACGACGTTGTTCTCGCTGATCACCGGTCTTTATCACGCCCGCTCCGGCTCGGTGCATGTCTTCGACCAGGCGATGGATGTCAACCCGTCCGCCGCGTTGGCGCAGATGGGCGTCGTCTTCCAGTTGCCGACCCTCGATCTCGATCTGACGGCCGGCGAGAACCTGCGTTACCACGCGGCCTTGCATGGGCTTAGCCAGGCCTTGAGCAAGGAGCGCTCCATCCACGAACTCGGCCGGCTGGACGTGCTGGACAGGATCGACGATCCTGCCCGAGCGCTTTCCGGGGGGCAGCGTCGCCGTGTCGAGATAGCACGCGCTCTGATGCATAGCCCACGCCTTTTGCTGCTGGACGAGCCGACCACCGGGCTCGACGTGCCGGGCCGCCGCGCGCTCGAGCGGCACATGCGGGAGCTTTGCCGCCAGCGCGGCATTGCCGTCCTGTGGGCAACACATTTTCTGGAGGAACTAACGGCGGATGACGATGTGGTGGTGCTGCATCGAGGCACAATCCGGTGGGCCGGCCGCGCCGATCGGCTGGCTGCCGATCTCGGTGTGGCGAGCACGGGCGAGGCCTTCGCGTCGCTGACGGAGTCCGAATGAAAACGTCTCACGCGGTGCGCGCGCTCAACGGCATCCTGCGCAGGGAGATGCTGCGCACGTTGCGGCAACGCGGCCGGCTGCTCTCGGCGATGGTACGGCCGCTGGTCTGGCTGGCAATCTTTGCCGCTGGCTTCCGCTCCGTTCTCGGTCTGTCGATCACGCCACCCTACCAGACCTATGTTCTCTATGACGTGTATGTGGTGCCCGGGCTAGCGGCCATGATGCTGCTCTTCCATGCCATGGCGAGTTCGCTGGCCATGGTCTACGATCGCGAGATGGGCAGCATGCGCTTGTTGCTGACCGCACCATTGCCGCGCTGGTACCTGCTTGCGGCGCGCCTGCTGGCCAGCGTGATCGTCGGCGTGCCGCTGGTCTATTTGTTTCTGTTGATCGCGCGTTTCTGGGATGTGCGGCCGCCCGTTCTCGGCTACGTCGCGGTATTTCCGGCGCTCGTGCTGGCGGGCCTGATGCTTGGCGCGTTCGGCCTGCTTGTCTCCTCGGTTTCGACACAGATGGAGAACTTTGCCGGTGTCATGAATTTCGTCATCTTTCCGGTGTTCTTTGCCTCGACGGCGCTCTATCCGCTGTGGCGGCTTGCCGAGGCGGGACCGGTGCTGGCAACAATCGCCGCCTGGAACCCGTTCAGCTCGGCGGTCGAGCTGATACGCTTCGCGCTCTATCTGCGGTTCGATCCTGTCGCGGCGATTGTGGTCCTTGGCTGCCTCATCGCCTTCTTCCTCGCGGCGGTCATCGGCTACGATCCCGGCCGCGGCTTGTGGTCCCGGCGCGGCGGCGAGGGCTGATTTACCTCAAAGCATAGAGATAAGCGGCGATGTCCCGCGCCTGTTGCTCGGTGATCCTCGTCGACGGCATGGCCGTGTGCGGATTGACTTCCCTCGCCGAGCGTATCCAGCGGATCATGTTCTCCGGATTGTTTGCCAGCAGGCCACCGATAAAGACCCTGTCGGCAAGGCCACCGTCCAGGCGGGGTCCGACCTGGCCTTGCGCACCCGGCACGCCGGGTATCGTATGGCAGCCGGAGCAGCCATTCGCCGTCATGATTGGAATGGCGCGGGCGCCTACGCCGCCGGTCGCCGCATCCGACTCGTGCCGGACGCGCTCGCGCCTGTCGGACCACAAAGTCGCCGCTGCGACAGCCGCAGCCAGCAGCAGGATTGCGGCAAGGGCGCCCCCGATCAGCCTACCCAGGTCGGAGCGCATGTGTTGCCTCCCTGGTTGCGCTGCTGCTTATCCAGAGGCCGGCGAGCAGCAAGGCGGCGCCGCCATAGATCAAGCCTGCCGGAACCCACATTACCAATCCGGCGAGCTGCTGGTCCTCGATCGCGGTCATTCCCCACAATGCCGCGCCGGCGCCATTCTCCGGATACCAGAGTTTGGGCGACATCAGCAGCAGGACACCGAGCAGGCCGGTATGAAGCGAGGTGAAGAAAAGATGCATGACGGAGTTGCCATAGGTCTGCTGTCGACCGGGGCGCGGTAGGAGCGCCCACCAGAACAGCAAGGCTGTGCCGAGGAAGCTCGCATGCTGGGCATAATGGAGAAAGCCCTGCTGGAGCGCTGCCTGGAACAACGCCGGAATGTGCCAGATCCAGATGGCGACGCCGTGAATGATCGTCGCGTTGAGGGGGCGGATCACCAGGGCCCAAACCGATTGCAGCGTCTTTGCGCGCGTGAGCTTGCCCGTTCCGCGGCGAAGTGAGGCCGGCAAGGACCAGAGCAGGACTGCGCCTGGGCACGCGGCGACAAGGAGAGGCGCCGCCACCGCCATCAGCAGTTCATGCTCGATCATATGGGCGGCAAACACCCGCTCGCCGAGCGCATGGATGGGGCTGACCAGTGCTGCCGTCAGCACGCCCCAACCGGCGGCGAACAACAACGCCTGCCGCATCCGCTCGGGACGGCCTCGGCTGCTGCGGCGCCACAACCGAGTCGCTCCGATGGCATAAAGGAAGGCAATCGCGGCCAGCGGAAACGTGATGGGAAATGCGAGCGTCCATCCGGCCTCGGGCGCGCCGGCGCCGTAGCAGATCGAGGTCGAGAAGAACGCGTCGAAGCTCATCGCAGGCACTCGTCGAGAATGAGAGCCGCGCTGCCTTGCATGATGATGACGAGGGCAAACAGCAATGCCGTAAGCATGCCGAGATCGGCGACGAACTGCTCGGTGCTGCGCGTGCGCTCAGGCTTGAAGGCGGCGCCGCCCTGCCGCTTCGCCCGCCATGACAAGGCACCGCCGAGCAGCGAAAGCACGGCGAGCACCAGTGCCACGGGAAGCACCACCGGCACCTGGCGGTTGCACTGCCATGGTACGAGTGCGTAGTTCAGCTGCGTCGAGATTGCCCAAGCCATGGGCCCCGACAGAAGACCACCCCAGGACGTTCCCATTTTCAACGCACGCATCAGCCTAGCCTCGGCATCCAGTAGATGAGCAGATAGATCGGGATCCAGGTCAGCACCACGAAATCCCAATAGAAGACATTGTCGCCGACATCGCCGAAGCGCCGGCCGCTATAGCCATGGCGTGTGAACATCAGCACCGTCAAAACGATGGTGTCGCCGACATCGGTGATCAGGTGTGTGGTATGCAGCCCGAGCAGCACCCAGAGCATCGAACCATAGGCGTTCGTGTCCCAGTAGATGTTCAGCGCCGGGAATTCGAACCAGCGCACGACAAGCGGGGCCAGACCGAGCAGCGACATCACCACCAGCCCGATCCGCACCGGCACGATCGCGCATTGCTTGGCATGGCCGTGGAGGATGTGATTCGGCACCACGCTGATGATAAACAGGATGGTGACGATCGTTCCGGGCCAATGGTCGGGGTGCGGGGCGCTTAGACGCCAATTGGGCCACAAGGTGGCGAGATAGAGATAAGCGCCCGCGGCCAACGCAAAGCCCATGCCTTCCAGCGCCATGAAGCCGAGCGTTCCCCACCAGGTCGGGCTGCGCGGACCATGTCCAAAGGTCGGGAGGTCCGAAAGATCCAAGCTGGGACGCTCACTCATCCCTCATCCTCCGGGTCGTCCTTGGGCCAGAACCAGCCGATCAAGGTGATGGCGATCGGCGCGGCGCCCCAGACGATCGCCCAGGGCGTGAAGATCGAATAGACAAACGTACCGCCGACGGCGATTGCCGCCAGCAGCGGCCAGATCGACGGTGTCGCCGATTTCTCGCGAATGTCGGGGTGGGCTTCCGCCACGGTTGAGATCAACAGCTCACGGACATCGACGCGGAGTCCGGTCGCCACAGGCATCGCCTCCCGTTCGGCCCAGAGCGGCTCGACATGCGTGACAATCGGTATCCGCGCGAAATTATAGCTTGGCGGCGGCGAAGACGTCGCCCATTCGAGCGTACCGGCATCCCAGGGATTGTTTCCGGCCAGTGCGCCCTTCAACGCGCCGTGTACAAGATTGAAAGTGAACAGTACGAAGCTGAGGAAAAAGAGCACCGCGCCGGCGCTGATGAACAGGTTGATGTTGCCCCAGCCAAGCTCGGCCGGATAGGTGTAGACCCTTCGTGGCATGCCCCAGAGCCCGACGAGATGCATTGGAAAAAAAGCCGCGTTGAAGCCGATGAAAGCCAGCCAGAAATGCCAGCGCCCGAGACGCTCGCTCATCATGCGGCCGCTGATCTTGGGGAACCAGAAATAGGCCGCGCCCAGCAGCGGGAAGACCGAACCGCCGATCAGCACGTAATGGAAATGGGCGACGACGAAATAGGTGTCGTGCACCTGGAGGTCCAGCGGCACCGAAGCGAGCATGACGCCGGTGAGGCCGCCGATGACGAAGATGAAAAAGAAGCCGAACACGAACAGCAGCGGCGTGCGGATCACCGGCCTGCCGTCCCACAAGGTCGCCAGCCAGCAGAAGATCTGAACGCCATTGGGGATGGCGATCAGCATGCTCGACGCGGTGAAGAAGCTGGCGCCGAGCTTGGGTAGTCCCGTCGCGAACATGTGATGGACCCAGAGGCCGAACGAAAGGAAGCCGACGGCGATCAGCGACAGGACCAGCCCGAGATGCCCGAACACGGGACGCCGGGCGAAGACCGGGATGATCGCCGAGACCATGCCCGTCGCCGGCAGGAAGATGATGTAGACCTCGGGATGGCCAAAGAACCAGAACAGATGCTGGAAGAGCAGTGCGTCGCCGCCCTCGGCCGGGTTGAAGATATGTGTGCCGACCAGCCGGTCGAGGATCAGGAAGGTCGAGGTGATCATCACCGCGGGCATGGCGAAGACGACGACGAAGGAGGTAACCAGCATTGCCCAGACGTAGAGCGGAATCCTGTCCAGCGACATGCCGGGGGCTCGCTGCTTGAACACGGTGACGATGGTTGCCACCGCGACGGCCAGGGAGGATACTTCTGTATAAGTGATCATCTGGGCCCAGACGTCGGCCCGCTTGCCCGGCGCGAATTCGGGGCCTGACAGCGGCACATAAGCAAACCAGCCGACGTCGGGCGCCATGTTGAGCGCGAAAGACACCCAGGCGAATATGCCGCCCGAAACATAGATCCAGTAGCTGAACGCATTCAGGCGGGGAAAGGCGATGTTGCGGCTGCCGACCATCAGCGGGACGAGATAGATGCCTGTCGCCTGCACGATGGGCACGGCGAACAGGAACATCATGGTCACACCATGCATCGTGAACAGCTGGTTGTAGAGGTCCGGGCCGATCAGACCGCGCTGCGGCCCTGAGAGCTGGATGCGCATGGCGACAGCGTTGAGCCCGCCCAGGCACAGAAACACGAAGGCGGTGATCAGATAGCGCCGTGCGACGACCTTGTGGTCGACGCTCGACAGCGCGCCGATGATGCCGGGGGGCGTGCGCCATGTCCGCGCCAGCCAGCGATCCAGGCTGGCATCGTCCATGCCGGTGTCGCGCGGTCCGTCATGCTCGGGTGCGACGTCGCCTGTGGCGGGCGTTTCGCGCGGCAGGTCGCGTTCGCTTGTGAGATCCGCGCTGCTCATTTAAGCGCCTCGAGATAGGCGACCATGGCGTTGAGTTCGTCGCCGCTGAGCTCCACCACCGGCATGTGGGATCCGGGCTTGATGCCCTGTGGGTCGGCTATCCAGGCGGCGAGGTTGCCGCGGCTCATCGTCAATGTCCCGGCGGCAAGCGTCTGCCGGCTGGCTATATGGGTGAGGTCGGGGGCGACCGTTCCTCCGGCAGGCGTGCCGCCTATTCTGTGACACATCACGCAAGGGCGCTTCAGAAACAGATCCTGG
Source organism: Mesorhizobium sp. M0062 (assembly GCF_040323125.1). Classification (NCBI taxonomy): domain Bacteria; kingdom Pseudomonadati; phylum Pseudomonadota; class Alphaproteobacteria; order Hyphomicrobiales; family Phyllobacteriaceae; genus Mesorhizobium; species Mesorhizobium sp. M0062. Next base: position 175,812 of record NZ_JAMYUO010000008.1, on the reverse strand, counting down.
CCAGCCTTGGCCTCGTCCCCCGTCGGAGTAGCTGCCGGCTGCAGCTGGTCGTTCCACCAGGCGTCGAACTTCGCACGCGGCTCGGCGATGATGAAGGTACCCATGTTTGCGTGCTGCGCCCCGCAGAACTCGGCGCATTGACCTCGGTAAACACCAGGCTTGTCGGCCTTGAGGTCGAGCACGTTCATGTGGCCGGGAATGAGGTCGAGCTTGCCCGAAAGGCTCGGAATCCAGAAGGAATGGATGACGTCGGTCGAGGTCAGAAGAAGCTTCACCGGTTCCCCGGCGGGGATATGGATCTCGTTCGCCGTGGTCAGGATGCGGCTTGGCGTGGCATCCTCATAGCGCACCTCCCACCACCATTGATGGCCGGTGACCCGAATGGTCAGCGCGGCATCCGAGCCGATCGCGGCGAGCGTCCTGTTGGCGAAGAAGCTCAGCAAGGTCAGTCCGATCAGGACAATGGCGGTCAACCCGACGGCGGTCATCACCGCGCGCAGCTTCCGGTCGTCGGCGCCGGCCTCGATCGCGAGCGGCTCCGCCTGCGCGCGCGACCGCATCATCAAGGGCACGACGAGGGCGATCATCACCAGCACCCACACCACGGCGCAGAGCGCGGTGAAGAACCAGATCAGCCATGCCAGTTCGCTCGCCGCGGGACCTTTCGGGTCGAGGGCGGATTGCCAGCCCGCGCATCCCTGGAGCAACAGAGCGCCGGCGGTGGCGAACGCCATCGAGACGAGACGTTTCACGGTGACTTCCCCAGCGTGGCCGCGTCCGGCATGCGGTTTTCCGACGGATGCGCCATCATGTCGTCATTGCGTTGCGGCGCGGCGGAAGACGGCGCGTTGCCGCTCAGCGAGCGCACGAAAGCCGCAAGCTCCCAGATCTGGTCGTCGGGAATCTTGTCGCGGAAGCTCGGCATGCCGTTTGGCCGACCGTCGCGGATCGTGGCATGGATGCTTTCGATCGAGCTGCCATAGAGCCACTTCTGGTCCATCAGGGCCGGCCCCATGCCGCCGCCGCCATTGGCGTGGCATCCCGAACAGTTGAACCAGCCGAAAAGCCGTTTCCCTTCGCTCATGTGGAAGGCGTTGGCCTCGAAGCTCGCCGCCTTGTTGTCGCTGGCGGGGGGCCGCTGTCCGCCGGGCTCCAGCGTGGTCACAGGCGTCGGCTGCTCGCCCGATCCGAGCGCCGATTGCGGGCGCGTGTCACGTTCCTCGCGCTGGCAAGCAGCGAGCGCAAGGATTGGAAACAGGAGCATGGCCGCCGCGGCTCTCATCGCACCGGGCTCCCCGGGGGATCGAGGCGGGGCACGCCATATTGTGACAGCAAGGCGTCTATCTCGCCCTTGTGCCTGGACAGGGCGCCATTGACATCGCCGCGCAGCGCATCGTCTTCGCGGCGGACGCCCATCGAGATGTCGTAGATCATCGGCAGTTGCGGTCCGTCGATGCGGGGCGCAACCGGCGTGATGCGGAGCGGCACCTTCTGCCTGGCGGCGAAGTAGCCGGCGAGGGGGCCCCAGACCACGGCAAGGTCGATCTCGCCACTCGCCACCGCTTCGACGATGCGCGCCGGCGGGTTGGGGGCGGAATAATCGCCATAGACCGGATAGCCAACGAGGTGCCCGACGATACCGCGGCGGCCAAGCGCCTGGACCGGAGGCGAATTGGCGCCATCGTCGCCGATGAGCTGAACACCGATCCGCATGTCGCGCAGCCGCGGATCATTGAACGATGCTACGTCGGGGCCGTCCCTGCGGGTGACGAAGACATAGGACGATCGGTAGTAGGGCGTGGTGGTGCGCAGCATTTCGAGGTTGCTCGGCGTGCCCGGCACGAGATCGCACAGGCCCGCCTTCAGCGTGTTGCGGATGAAGCCGCGACGCTGCGCCCACCAGGTATAGGTCAGCTTGGCGCCGAGATCGGACGCAACGATTTCGGCGATCCTGTTCTCGAAGCCCTGACCTGCCGCGTTGGAGAACGGCAGGTTGTTCGGATCGGCGCAGACCCTCAGCTCACGTGCGTCGGCTGTGGCCGTCAAGAACACGAAGGCGATCGCGGCCATGCCGATCGCCAGCCGTTGACACCCCTTTCGCGCCGGACCTACGGTCAAGTACAATCCATCAAGGCAGCCGGAACACATAAAGCGTGCCTCCCGAGGTTGTCGCGTTCTTCAGATCCTTCATGGCATTGACGAAACCGAGCGCGGCGGTGGCGTCACGCGGGTCAAGATCGCCCGATACAATGGCGCCGGCCCAGCCGCCGACACCTGAGAGGATGGCGACATATTGGTGCCCGTCGGGACCGCGATAGGTGATGGGCTGGCCGATGATCCCGGACGAGGTCTTGAACTGCCAAAGCAGGTCTCCGGTCTTGGCGCTAACCGCCTTGAACCAGCCTTCCATCGTGCCATAGAAGACAACGTCGCCGGCGGTCACCACCGCGCCGCTCCACACCGGGAAATTCTCCTTGAGGCTCCAGGCGGGTTTCTCCGCGGCGATGTCCCAGGCGGTGAAGGCGCCGCGATTACCGCCGGGCCCTGGTATCATGCGGACGTTCATGCCCACATAGGGCGTGCCGGCGATGTAGTTCACCTCGACGCCTTCTTCATCCATGCACAGATTGTTGTGCGGGATGTAGAGCAGGCCGGTCTTCGGCGAGAACGCGGAAGGCTGCCAGTCCTTGAGGCCCGACGCCGTCGGACAGATATCGCGAACGACCTTGCCGGTGCCGGTCTTCTTGTCCGGGTTTACGATCAGCCGACCGGTTTTCAGATCCACACCTTTGCTGGAGTTGACCGGACCAAACGGTTTTGCCGACAGCACCTCGCCGGTTGTCCGGTCGAGGATGTAGAGATAGCCGTTGCGCTCCGGCCGGATCAGCACCTTGCGCGGCTTGCCCTGCCAGGTCATGTCGAGCAGGATCTGCTCGTTGATGCCGTCATAATCGTGGAGGTCATGCGGGCTCCACTGATAGAACCATTTCGCCGCGCCGGTGTCGGGATCGCGCGCGAAAATGCCAGACGTCCACTTGTTGTCGCCCGGCCGCAAATCCGGATTCCATGGTCCGGGATTGCCGGTGCCGTGGAAAATCAGGTTCAGATCGGGATCATAGGAAATCCAGCCCCACATGTTGCCGCCGCCGATCTTCCAGGCTTCCGGCGGCCACGTCGTGACGCCAAGATCCTTGCCTTTGTCCATGTCGTAGTGCGGCTTGAAGTCCGATCCGATCAGCACGTCCTTGTCCGGCCCGGTGCTATAGGCGATCCAGACGACATGACCGTCGCCGGCGTCGAGCGCCTTTACCCAGCCGCGAACGCCCATCTCGCCGCCGGAATTGCCGACCAGCACTTTGCCCTTCACCACAAGCGGCGCCATGGTGATGGTCTCGCCGATGTTGATGTTGCCGACATGAGTGTTCCAGATCGGCTTGCCCGTGTTCGCATCAAGGGCAATCGTGTGGCCGTCCAGCGTATTGAAAAAAATGCGCCCGTCGGCGAATGCCACTCCTCGGTTGACGACGTCGCAGCAGGCCACCCCCTGTGCTGCCGGCTCCGGATTGGGTTCGTACTTCCACTTCATCGGGGCGCCGGGCTTGGAGAGATCGAGCGCATAGACGAAGTTGGGAAAGGGCGTCACGATATACATGGTGTTGCCGACGACCAGCGGCGCTGCTTCCTGGCCCTTGTTCACGCCTGTCGAGAACGTGAACGCGACCTGCAGGTTCTTGACGTTGCCTTCATTGATCTCGGAGAGTTCGCTGAAGCGCGTCGACGCGTAGTTCTTGGCCGGCATCGTCCATTGGCCGTCATCGGGTGGCGAAGCTGCGCCTGGCGGTACGATCGCTGGTGTTTTAGGAGGCTCGGACGCAGCGCCCAGAAGCAGCAGGCAGGCGAGCAGCGTCACCAGAAGGATAGCGCCAAAGGAATTCCCGGCTGCCAATTTGCGGGTACGTCGTTCTACGTCAACGCGCGTTAATGCCAACTGCGGCATAGCTTTCATTTATTGATCGAGCCTCCCACGCCGGCGCCGAGTTCGGCGGCGATGTCGGCCTCCGTTCCGGCACAAAGCGGATGGCCCCAGCCCGAAGCGCTTTTGCCGCCGGGGTCCAGATCGTAGACAATGGCATCCTTGCGATTTGGATTGACGCCTGCCGGGACCTTGTCGAAGCCGAGCGCCGCGCGGATACGCCAGGCGACATTGTGATCGGCGCATGAGGAATCGCCTGAAACGCCGAGGCCGCCGACAATGCTCTTGCCGTCGTAGAGGGCAAGCCCGCCGCCAAACACCACGACGCCTCCGATCGGCTTGCCGACGAGCGGGTCGCCGGCGCTTCCGAACGTTTTGGGATCGCCCGTATAGGCCGCGGCCTGGTTGACGGGATTGGTCTCCTGCAGGCCAAATAGCGGCCCGCCCGGCTGCACCCCCGCATAGAGATTGGCCGTAGAGAGGGCCATCTGAGCCAGGCTGAGACCGTTGGCCGTGTTGGCTTTCTCCGCTGCTATGAGCCGACTTCCCGGCCATTGCGAGTCGGGGGTGGGGCCGCTGAACGCAATCGCGCAGACAGTGCCGTCACGGGCAACGATGGCTGCCCATTCGTTGGTTTCAAAGCCGCCATTGGCTGGTCCGCCGCTTGCCTTCACGTTGGCTTTGAGGGCTGCAAGCAGCTTGTCGTGATCGGCCGGACAGGGCTCCTGCGCCATGGCATCATGCCCGTGGAACAGGCCACCCATCAGCAACAGCAGGCCAAAAAGAGGTACGAAAAGCTGCGAGCGATACATTGTCCTGGCATTCGTTTACAAAAAAAGGACCACCCAGGCAGACCGCAGAATGCGAGGATACGTCCAATGGGTCAGTGCCTAACTCGCGTAATGCTTCTATGTTCCTGCTTTGCATAAAATTCGTGCAGTTGGATTTGGGTGCAGGTGTTCAATCAAAGCATGGGACCTGGATACCCGTGGCCACAGGCCAAGCGGTGAGGCAACGCGGCTGATCCAGGAAAATGCGATCGGGATGGCGCAGACGCACCCGCCCTGACAAACGCTGTTGCCTTGTCACGGCGTTCGACGATGGATGATCTCTTCAATAAGTTTCGCGTCGGCTTCGTACTCCGCGGCCCGCGCAGCCATTTGGCTGGCCAGGCTGTGTCTTTCCCGCGCGGCTTCGCGTTTTGCCGTACGTTTCGCCAACTCAGCCCGCTGCTGGTGCGCTCTTAAAAGGCTCCAAAGAGCCTGTTCCGCATCGTCAGCCTGGGCCTGCATTAAAACGTCCGCTCCGAACGCATGTCCGGTGTGGCAGCGGTAACGGGTAATCGGCCCGTCTTCGATCTCCCATAGGGGGCCATGACATTCGGGGCAGACAAATGTCGAGGGGGCGCCAAGCTGGCCTTCGGTCAATTCCATTGTGCTGTGCTCCTGAGCTGCAATCGCTGCCTCAAGGCGGATGCCGGACGGGATTTCTGGTGTCGGCCCTGCGATTTCGGAAGCAAGCCTGTGCAACAGGCCAGCCATTTCGGACAGAGGGACGCAATGGTCGATTTCCACATTCTGCAAGGCGCTCAGCGGCATATCGGGTACTGCGGCGTCGCCGGGGTCCTGGACTACGCTGACGCCTCCGCACATCTTGATTGCGTGCAGGCCGGCGGTGCCGTCGGAGAGGCTGCCTGTGAGCACGACGCCGATCACGCTGCCGCCAAAGCTGCAGGCCGCCGATCGAAACAGGGGGTCGATGGCGGGGCGCGCCAGGTTCTCGCGCGGCCCGCGCCGCAGCAGCATATGATCGTCATGTAACAGAAGGTGAGCTCCGGGCGGTGCAACGAAGATGTGCCCGTTTTTAACCTTCATGCCGTTGGAGGCATTTGCAACGGGCATGTTGGCAGCGCGACCGAGAATGTCGCCGAGGTAACTCGTGGGACCAACGTGCTGTACGACGAGGAGAGCCGCCGGGATGTCCGGCGAAAGATCGCGGACAAGTCTCTTCAGCGCGTCAACGCCGCCGGCCGATGCTCCGATTGTCACGATGCACCGGTTCTCGCAACCGTCGGGACGGACCTTGTCCGGCTGGCCCGCACGCTCCGAATCTGATCGTGGTGCGGCGGTGGCCATGGTTGCTTCACCCACATTCAGCACAGATGTCGATGCGAGCGCTCCGGCCAGTCCGTTGCTGGTCGGGCGCCCTGCCTTCGTCGGTGTTAGCTTCCGGCCGCATCGCGGAACATAGATGCCCGCGTCGGCTCTGTACTAACGCCTACGTGCGCGTTTGACAGCAGCCTCTGCCACGGCCGGGGCCTCCTGAATGCTTGCCGCGCCGCCGAAATCGGCGTTCTTGGTACGGCCAGCTCCTGGGCCCGCTCCTAGATCAGCGCCTGTCGTCGGATCGGAAGCCGGATCGGAAAGCGTACGGTCGGCCATCCTGGCCACCACCTTCATGTCTTTGGCCCCCAGCTTGACAGTTGCCAGGCCGTCTCCGCCGTCGACGGGCATCACCTCTTCAAGGTCATCGATCCGATCCCACTCTTCGCCGGAATTCCATGGGCCAGCGACATCGCCGTCGCCTTGAGAGGTGTTGACATACATGCTGGCGTACTTCTCTACGCCTGGGAGCTTGCCGGAAGGGAAATTGTTTTCTATCGCGTAAAGTGCTTTCTCAAACGACTTCTGGTGCGCGATCTCGCGCGTCATCAGGAAGCCGAGCGCGTCCTTGATTCCCGGGTCGTCGGTGATGTTGATAAGGCGTTCGTAAACGATCTTGGCGCGAGCTTCGGCCGCGATATTCGATCGCAAATCCACCGTAGGTTCACCGCGCGAATCGACATAGGCCGCGGTCCAGGGAACGCCGGCTGAGTCGCACAGCGCGGGAGCGCCGCCGAACAGAATTGATTCCTTGGCTGTTGTGCCGCTGGCGCCGATCATCAGGTAAAGGTCCGCTTCCTTCATTTGGCCCTCGGCCAGCTGTGCCTTGAGCCCCTTGTTGAGCATGGTGACGATTGATCCCACCACTTCGAGATGGCTGAGTTCTTCGGTCGCAATATCGAGCAACATGTCACGACGGCCAAGATCGTCCTCGCCAAGCCCTTGCGTGAAATAGCGCATGGCCGCTGCAAGCTCGCCATCGGCGCCGCCGAACTGTTCCATGATCATGCAGGCCAGGCGAGGATTCGGCTCCGAGACGCGAACGGTGTATTGCAGTCGCTTGTTGTGCATGAACATGGACATCTCTCCGGTTAGATCATCCGAACATCCCGGCAAGTTGATTGTTCCATCCGGCCATCGGCCAGCGAGCATTTTTACGGCAGCTTCAGTGTTGAGCATCGCAGGGAGCCAGAGGCGGCATTTATTTGTCGCCGGGATTTTCCGACTGGCGACCGGCGGCAACGAGATTTCGATCGTGCTGCGCCATCACGGCAATGAGCAAGGCGGCGGATGGGCAAGAGGTCGACAAAATCTGGAGGGATACTGGCTCGGAAAAGTGAAGCCGGGCCATGTCAATATGATGTCGGTGTCCGGCCCTTTTCGCTGCACACCCACGCGGCAAACGGCGTGTTCGGTCACGGGGCGAGCGTCGCGGGCTGTTGCCCGTTCACTTTCGATCCAGCACCTTCCGGACTTTCTCTGCCAATTCGTCGATCGTGTAGGGCTTGGTCAAAAGTTCGGTTCCGAAATCGAGCGTGCCGTTGTGGACAATCGCATTTCGTGTGTAGCCGGTGGTGTAGAGCACTTTTAGCGACGGGTGCATTGTCTTGACCTGATCCACCAGCTCCCGGCCCGACATCTCCGGCATCACCACGTCGGTGAACAGAAGCGACGGCACTTGCCCGCTTTCGACGGCCACCAGCGCTTCGCGTGGACCTTGCATTTCCAGCACGGAGTAGCCCAGTTCCCGCAGCGCTTCCGCGGCCATCAGCCGGACGCGATCTTCATCCTCGACAACCATGATGATCTCGTCTGCACAGCCGGGGTGCTCGCCTGCCACGACGTCGATTTGGCTGTCGAGCACGCCATGGTGCGAGCGCGGCAAATATATTTTCAAGGTGGTTCCGATGCCCTGCTCGGAATAGATCTTCACACTGCCGCCGGACTGGCGAACAAACCCATAGACTTGGCTGAGTCCCAGCCCGGTGCCTTTGCCGACCCCCTTGGTGGTGAAGAACGGATCGAAGGCTCTTGCGACAACATCAGCAGTCATGCCCGTTCCTGTATCGGTGACCGCTATCATCACATACTGGCCGGAGGGGATCGCGTTCTCCCTGGCATAGCGATCGTCGACGTGGGCGTTTGATGTCTCGATCGTCAGCTTGCCGCCAGCAGGCATGGCATCCCTTGCGTTGACGCAAAGGTTGAGCAGCGCGCTTTCCAATTGCCCTGCGTCGGCCTCGACATGCCATAGGCCCGCAGCGAGCACGGTCTCGATCTGGATGGTCTCGCCAAGCGTCCGGTTCAGCAATTCGCTCATACCGGAGACGAGGCGATTTGGATTCAGCCGCTTCGGCGCCAGTGGTTGCTGGCGGGAAAAGGCGAGCAGTCGCCTGGTAAGTTCTGCGGCACGTTGTGCTCCATCGATCGCGCCGGTTACGAATTGGTGGACGTTGGTATCGCCGTTTCTGAGCTTGCGCTGCACAAGGTTCAGGCCGCCGATGATGACGGCCAGCATATTGTTGAAGTCGTGCGCGATGCCACCGGTGAGCTGTCCGACAGCTTCCATCTTCTGGGCTTGGCGCAGGTGCTCTTCTGCTCTGGCGCGTTCCGCAACTTCATCTTTGACACGTTGTTCGAGCGTGCCGTTGAGTGCCTGCAGCGCCTTGAACAGCCGGGAGTTGTCGATGGCCGTCGCGGCATGGCCGGCAAGCCCCAGCAAGGCCGCTTCTTGCTGTTCGGCGAACACGCCGGTCTCTGAATGACCAAGGAAGAGGCCGCCCAGGACCTCGCCCGAACGCGAGACGACCGGCACGGCGAGATAGGAACGCACCGGCAGATGGCCCTCCGGCATTCCCTTGCGGGGCCAGTTCTTTCCGTAACGCGGATCGGTGAGGATATCGTCGGAACGCACCACGCTTGTGCCGCGGAAAGTGGGCTCGAACACCGCGGTGTTGCGCGGCATGGGAAAGTTTTCGAAAGCAGAACGAGGTGCCCCCGAAAGGGCGTAGAGCACATAGCTGTCGCCCTTGTCGTCGATCACATTGTAGAAGAAAGCTCCAAATTGTGCGCCCGACAGCACGACGCCGGCATCGGTTACCGTCTGGACAATTCGCTCCACGTCAAGCTCGGCCGCCACGGCTGCCGCAGTAGTGTTCATCAACTGAAGCTGATGCTCCACCCGCTTTCGCGCGGTGACATCAACCACGGTGCCGATGAAGCGGATCGCACGGCCGGACTGGAAAAGTGCTTCCCCAGTTGCGGCAATCCAGCGCTCCTTGCCATCCCGAAGGCCGATCGTCCGGTATTCGATGTCGTAGCGGGAGGGGGTGCCCGGCGCGAGCGACTGGCGTACGGCCTCGTCGGCCCGTGCGCGATCTTCCGGGTGGAGGCCCGCCAGGAAGGCGCTTTCATATGTCACCTCCGCGTCCGGCGGCAAACCAAAAAGGGCTTTGCACCGGTCGTCCCAACGCAGCACTCCGCTGATGGGATCGTAATCCCAGGTGCCAATAGCGGCCGCGTCGGTGGCAAGCCTCAGCCTCTCCTCGCTGGCCCGTGCCGCCTGTTCCGAGCGAACGCGCTCGATGTGAGCCCAGGACCGCTCCGTCACCTCGGTCAGCAAGGACAGTTCGAGTTGCGACCAGACGCGGCGCTGCTTGTCGTGGATGGCCATCAGGGCAGTCAGTCGGCCTTGTTTGACCAAAGGCATACAGATGGTTGCCGTTATCCCGATATCCTGAAAGGTCTTCGCTTCCTCGGGAGCAATTTCCTCAAGGTTGTTGTTGATGATAAGCGGCTTGTTGGCGCTGAGGTTGGTGACAGCCAGGCGACCGAAATCGGCAAGACTGTAATATCCCCTGATGCTGGGCGAGCCAGGTGCGCTCCAATCGCCGCGGATGGTGAAATGGTCTTGGTCCTGCTCCATGTCGGCATAGGCGCAAATCGAGACGCCAAGATGTTCGCCGAGGAGCCGAGTGGTGATCTGCATGACAGCATCGGCGTCGGCCGCGAGGGCTATCTCCCTGCCGAGGCGGTCGAGAAAAGCAAGGCGTTCGGCGTTCTCACGCAGGGCCAGTTCGGCGCGAAGGCGTTCTATCGCCGTACGCGTCCGGTCAGCGACTGCCGAAATGAGGGCTACTTCCTCCGTCGCCCAGCGTCTGGGCGCGGAGTGGTTCAGGTATAACAGCGCCACCAGCCCGCCATGCTCGGTGACGGGCATGTTGATGACGGATTGGGCGCTGATGGCTTTGAGTGCCTCCGCATGGCCGCTGGTTCGCGGATCTGTCTCGGCGTTTTCAAAGACAACGGTTTCGCCTCGCTTCAAATCCTCGATATACGAGCCGTAGTTCCTGAAATTCAGCGTCCCAGCCAGGCTTTTGATGCCCGGCGCGTTCCAGTCCCTGTCGATGGTGATCGTTTCTTTCTCTAGATCGATCGTGCCGTATCCGGCTCGGCTGATGCCAAAATGGTTCCCCAGCAGTTCCGCGGCTGCGTAGGCCAGTTCTGCGGGATCCGTAATCTCGCGGATACGGTCGCCCAACGCTGCCAAAAGCTCGAAGCGCTGCAGTTCAGATCGCAGATTGCTTGAAGTGGCCCCCATTTCGCCCCCGTTTTGCCCGGACTTAAATGCAGTCTGCGGCCAAGAGTTCCCCGCAGGACGGCAGTTTCTTTGGCGGGCCGGTCAGCCGAACACGCCGCACCGGTCATAAGTTAATGACAGCTTGGCGCGCTGTGGCGGATAAAGGGGAAACCAGCGGGCACTTGACGAGCTCCCGCTGGCTGGGTGCCCGAACCGCACTTCACTCGTTTGGAGACGTTTTGATGCTTGACCGACCCATTCTTACGAATACGGACGCTCTCTATCCAGACGACCTGAAAACGCTTCGGTCGGTTTTCGACGCGCTGTGTGAGGAATTTGAGATTTCGTCGGACACTACCGCGGCAGAATCCATCGCGAGAGAGCTGGTCAGACTTTTCCAGACCGGGATGACGGAAGCGGCCATGCTGATCATTGCCGTGCGCGCACGTTGGCAGGGTGATTGGAAAATGGGAGGCAGCAGCGCTGCCCAGGCTTAACGGTCCCAACTCCATGGAGAAGGCCTACTTTAGCCGCTTGAGCCGGTTGTACAGCGTTGTCTTGTCTGGCGGAACAAGCTTTCGCCCCGAGAGTTGGGGTCGGCAGATGGTTTCCAACAGGCACGGGCATGGCGTTCGACAGAGATGGACCGAAACTCGCGACCGGGTTGCTCGCGGCCTCGTTGGCGGCGCTGGCGGCATACAACGCCATCCGCGCCAAACGTGCGATTGCCGGCCGGGCATGCGGACGTGTGATGGAGATCGATGGTGTGCGCCTGCATTTTATCGAAGCCGGAACCGGCATGCCGCTGCTTCTCCTGCATGGCAATGGATCCATGGCGGAGGATTTCAAGTCGAGCGGCATCTTCGATGAGGCGGCAAAGACCTACCGGGTGATCGCATTTGATCGTCCCGGTTTTGGGCGAAGCTCACGGCCGCGCGGCCGGCGTTGGTCCGCTCGCGACCAAGCCGACCTTATACATGCCGCCGCCTGCGGGCTGGGTATAGAGAAATACCTCGTGCTTGGACATTCCTGGGGAGCTTGGATCGCCCTCGAATTGGCGCGCAGGCATTCTCAATCGGTCGCCGGCATCGTGCTGGTCTCGGGTTACTACTATCCGCCACCGCGGCTGGATCTTGCACTGGCCGCACTCCCTGCTTTGCCTGTGATCGGCACCGCGTTTCGTCACACCTTGCTGCCCCCGCTTGTAAGGCTTGCTTGGCATTGGGCAATGGAGAAGATCTTTAAACCCGCCGTCGTCGCCGGCGACTTCGCCGCACTGGCCAAAGATGTCGCCAGCCGCCCTTCCCAACTGCGGGCGGTTTCTCTGGAGACAGCATCGATGCTGGCCGCGTCCCTCTTGGGAAAAGCCAACTATAGGGACATTGCCGTGCCCACCGGCATCATGGCGGGATCCGGGGACCGGTTGTTCGACGCGCAACGCGATGCACGACGCTTGCACGTGGAAGTCGGTGGGTCTCTCCTTGAGGTGGTTCCGGGCGCCGGCCACATGGTTCATCAGAGCGCCCCGCAGGCAGTGGTCGGCATGGTGCACACTATTGCAGGAGGGCACGCCTTGTCCCAAGGGGGCCGTCGGCAGCGACCCAAGTCTCGTGCCGTCGAGTTCAAGGCAGATCCGGCCTCGCGGGAGCCACCGGCGATAAGCGACGCCGCTTGCACGGAATGATCTCCAAACGGGGCTTTCAAATGAGCGACCAACGTCCAGCCGACATGCAGTCGGTGCTCCACCAGAACATACAGGCCCTGGTGGAGCACAGGCGGCAGCAAGAGGAGCACCAAGGCGTTCAAGCGTGGGTCGCCGGCGCTGTTTCGCGCTTCGCGGGAAGCATGACTTTCGTCTATCTGCACCTTGCAATTCTTGTCGTCTGGGTCCTCGCGAACCTTGGCGCGATACCAGCCGTCCCAGCTTGGGACCCGACTTTCGTGATCCTGGCCATGGTCGCCTCGGTTGAGGCAATCTTCCTGTCTACTTTCGTGCTGATCAATCAGAACAGAATGGCCGCACACAGCGAGCGGCGAGCCGAACTGGATTTGCAGATCAGCCTTCTGAACGAACATGAAACCACGCGGCTGATCGAGATGGTGGCTGCCTTGACGGCGCGTCTGAATATCTCGACCCCGGCCGACAAAGAGCTGCCGGAACTCGCCGAGAATGTCGATCCCCAAAAGGTGATGACGCAGATCCAGCAAGCTTCTGGAGATCAGGAGAACGCTTGATCAAAGCGACCTCGTCGGCAACGGTTAAGCGTCGGCTACAACCTGTAATTCAGCCTCATTGTCCAAGGCTGTCGAAGCAGCTAAGCCGGTGTCGGCCTTTTCCAGGGTGGCTTCCCGACGTCACAAGTCCGCCGCGCAATCGAGGCAGCGTAGAGCTTCGATAACCAACAGGCTGCTGCGCGTCAGATGGAACCAAGTTGACGCCGAACTCGTATTAGCGGTGGCGGCTTGGGGAGATTCCGGATGAGCGAAGGTGCTGTTCTGATCGTCGAAGATGAGACAATGATCCTGCTCGACCTCGAGTCAGCTTTGGAGGAGGCCGGCTTCCAGGTCGTCGGCACTCGGAGTGCCGCCGAGGCGCTGGCGGCTTTCGACCCCGATCCGACCAAGTTCAAGGCCGTGCTCACGGACATCCGTCTGGGACCAGGACAGTCGGGGTGGGAGGTCGCTCGGCACTTGCGAAGGTCCAACTCGACCATCCCGGTTGTCTATATCAGTGGCGACAGCGCGGTACACTGGGGAGCGGAAGGTGTGCCCAACAGCATAATGATCACCAAGCCCTTTTTTCTGCCGCAGATCATAACTGCCGTTTCTCAACTTTTAAACGCGCAGCAAGGTGCAGAAACTCACCTCTAGGAATCGGACCGCGGCTCCACGAAAACCACGGAACATTCAATCGGCCAATCGGCGCCGTCCGGCGTAAAGCGTTCGCGTCTGCCTGGGTCAAATGTCGGCGGCCTCAACCAGATGTCGACCTCAGCTCCTTTCCCCTCGCCACCGGCTCGCATCCACTCGGGAGCCCTCCCGAAAGCAGGGGCGCTCATTGGTTGAGCTTTCGGTCGAGTTCGTCAAGCAATGACCGATGCTCGCTAGGCATGTCCGCGTCTGTCGGCAGATCCAGCAACTGGCGAAGCTGGCGACGATTGGCGTCCGATGAAATCCACTCCCGTATGAGGCGGGCTATGACCTTTTGTTGTGCCTTGCCGATTTCTTCCATGTTAGATTCCGAGCTTGTCCGTTGGACGAACTCGGCGGCTCTTTGATGGTTCCCCGTCCTGTACACAAATCGAGGCACAATCTATGGGTTAATGCATGTCGCTCAAAAGTGGCCCTGGTTTTGAGACACGACATGCCAGTGGATGTTTGCAGTCCCAGTCCGCTCGCCTAACGCTGCGCGTAGAGTGCAAATTTATACGTTCGATTTTACCCGAAGCGAGAGGCTCAGCCGCAAAATCTTGGCGCCATTTTCATCGCGCACTTCGATAAACAATTGCTGCCCGTCGACGCTCTTCAGTGACTCTCTCGTGAGGTCGACAAGGCCCTCGAATCCCGCGCGGCGGACCTCCTCGAGGCCAGCGCATTCGACACCTATTTCGTCCTCGAAGATGAGATCGCCATCGCCGCTGTCGAAGAAAAATCGTGCCATCGGAGAGCTTCCGTCACTGCTAATCTGCGGGGTTCCTTTGGTGCAGGTAGGTCGTGTCGAAATCTCCTGCGTGAGTGAGGCCAGCCCAGTCCAGTGCGTGAACTTTTGATCCCGAGGTGGCAATGAGGCCTCTGCGTCGTAGTTCCTGGAGCATCCGGTTGACGTGGACCGTGGACAAACCCAGTGCATCGCCAAGGGCCGCCTGTGTAATGGGGATATCCGCCACGTGATCCTCAATGCGCCCCATGGAGCGCAAGCGAAAAATCAGTTCGCACAGGATGTGAGCCATGCGGGTGTATGCCTCGCGTCTTCCCACATTGATGACCCACTCCCTGTAAATCGCGGCATCTATCAACGTCGACCGCCAAAAAGCGGTGGCGATGCGAGGGTGCTGGTCGCAAACGGCGCGCAGAGTGTCATGCCGCATGAAACCTATTCGCGCCGGCGTAAGGGTCGAGAAGTTACAATCCATGACCGACAGATGCAGCCCATGCAGATCAGGAATGTCGCCGGCGACGAAGAATGATGTGATTTGTCGCTTTCCTTCGCCCGTATGTTTGGTGGAACCGACCAAGCCATCAAGAACGATAAACGAGTAAACAGGACGGTCGCCCTCACGCACCAGATCGTGGTTGGCCAAATATTCCTTCTCCTGGATCGGAATGCCTTTCAGAACGCCGATGTCGGCCTCTCGAAGATCCGAGATGGTCTGAAGCTTGCGAATGAGTACATCCGAGGATGAGGTGGGGAACAAATTGACTACCTGGCTGATGTTGGTGATCGAACTATTATCCGCGCCAAAAGTTCCGACTGGCATGGGGACATATGCGCGGCGGCAGAAGGCGCCGCCGTGCGGCATGGTCCCATGCCTGGAGCGTTTTGCCAGCGTCGAGCGTGGTTGAAGATCCCGGAATGATCGAAGCACCAGTTTTTAGGACAGCCATAGGTGAGCAAGGCAGCAATGCATTAACCTATGACATAGGCTCGGTTAGAAATTTTCCCGCTGGGCAGCCAGCCCCAGGAGTTCGCCGATCACGGCGCAGCTTTGACCCTGTCGCTCCGCCCATTTCAAGGGCTGCACCCGCAGCCCGTCCTGGAACTCTTTGATGCGCCGCCAGGAACGGGGTGGCTCCGCTGACGTTGTCTCAGTGGCAAGGTGAGATTTCAGTGAACAGGCATATTTCGCGGACGGATGTCGAACAAATCGATCACACGGATGAGAGCGGGTTTGCGATAGGGCACGGCGGACCGCCATCCTCAGCAATCGCGGTAGCGCTGGCCCGTGGCCTGGAGACCAGTCGGGACAAGCACATCATCCATATAGCTCCCTCGGAACGCAGTGCCGAGGAGATCGCCGGCGCCTTGCGTCAGTTCCTGCCTGACGCGGATATCATCTTGCTGCCGTCCTGGGATTGTCTGCCCTACGACAGGGTATGGCCCACACGCGCCAATATGGGGCGAAGGCTTCGCGCGTTGCGTGAGATCGCAACGAAGCCGGATCGCCCGCGCATCGCTGTAATGTCGCTCGAAGCCATTCTGCAGCGGGTGCCGCCTGCTCCGGTCATCGCTGCCGGTTTCACAATTCTGGAGGTGGGACAAAAGCTCGACCGTGACGATTTCAGAACCAGGTCCGAAGCAATTGGCTATGTCGTCGACGAGAGGGTCGACGAACCGGGTGAGATAGCCTTTCGGGGCGATCCCATCGATATTTTTCCTGCTGGCGCGGACGGCCCCGTTCGCATCATCGTTGGTCCCGATGCCTGCATCCGCCAGCTCAAGACCTACGACCCGCTCAGTCAGCTCAGCGATCAGGTTCGAGACTCGATTACGGTCGGACCGGCATCCGAGCTGATCTTTAAAGCTGGTGAGCATCCTGAGTTGACAGCGATGCGCGCGACGTCGATGGAGGAGCGCCTGGTCGCATCGTATGGCGCTATGCCATCCGTCTTCGATGCGGCATCCAGCGCTTCGATCTCCTTCCTTGAAGGGACCGACGGGCAGCCGCTCGGCAGAATTCTGGATCTGGTCGAGGATGCACGTCGTGCCAGGCAGGAGGCAGCCGGAACGAAAAAACCTTTGCCGGGACGATTTTACCTATCCCGTGAAGAGTGGGACGCTGCTCTGCTTAACCGCTGCTGCGTGAGACTAGCCGTTTCTGCCGTGGGAGTTCCCAAATTCTTCCGCCAGGCCCGACCCGGGTATGATTTCGCGGAATTCATCAGAGGGCAGACGAGTGCCGGAGTCAGAGTAGTGTTCACCGGCGATGCCTCTGAACTGCAGCGAGCAGATCGCCTGCTCGATAGGAGACTAGGCCGGCGGGCAGAGGAAGCGGCCGACTTGCCGCAAATCCTTTCGGCCGCGAGGGGCTCTGTTCTCAAGGCTGAATTCGTCCTCGACGAAGGGTTTGTCGACGCGCAATCCAATATCGCCGTGGTGGCCGCATCCGACCTGTTTGGGCCCGCGTTAAAGGCGAGCGGGAGCGCGACCACGGGCATACTCGAACCCGAGTTGCGCATTGGCGATGTCGTCGTCCATGAAGACCATGGCCTGGGCGTGCTCGCCGCGGTCGAACAGGTCGAGTTGGCTGGCCAGCAACAGGATGTCGTCAGACTGGAATATCATGGCGGGGCTTCCTTGCTGGTTCCGGTCGACGACTTTGGACGAATATGGCGCTACGGCTCGGAACCGGAGGCAGTGTCGCTTGATCGCCTCAAAGGCGAGGGCTGGCCGAAGCGACGCGAAGCTGCGTTGCGCGAGATCGACAGGCTGGCCAAACGCCTCTTGAGTCTTGCCAAAATCAGGTCCAGCCAGCCTGCCGAGATCATAAAGCCCTCCCGCACGGACTTGGCCCGTTTTGCGGCGAGATTTCCCTATACGGAGACGCCCGACCAAGCGGCCGCCATCCGCGCTGTGCTCGATGATCTTTCGTCGGGAAGAACAATGAACCGGCTCGTCTGCGGCGATGTCGGCTTCGGCAAGACAGAGGTCGCCCTGCGTGCTTGCGCCGCCGCCGCTCTCTGCGGGAAACAGGTTGCTATCATAGCACCGACAACAGTGTTGGCACGACAGCACTATGAGACGTTCAGCCGCCGCTTCGCAGGAACCGGCCTGCAGGTCGCCCACCTTTCTAGGATGGTCGGGGCTGCGGAGGCGAGAGCGGCAAAAGAGGGTCTGCGGAGCGGCCAGGTTACGGTCGTTGTGGGTACTCAGGCCCTGGCGTCCAAGAGCGTCACCTTCGCCAATCTTGGACTGCTGGTGATCGACGAGGAGCACCGGTTCGGGGTCAAGTTGAAGCGGGCCCTGCGGACCATGACGCCTCGCCTCCATACGCTGAGCATGAGCGCCACACCGATACCCCGGACGCTGCAATCGGCGTTGTCAGGCATCCAGGACGTCAGCGTTCTAAACTCTCCGCCCGCCAAAAGACGTCCCGTTCGCACGATCTTGGCAGCGTTCGATCCAGCATCGGTGCGCGCGGCCCTCCTGCGTGAATTTCACCGGGGTGGACAGAGCTTCTTCGTGGTCCCGCGTATCGAGGATATTGCCCCGGCCTGTGACCAGCTGAACAGACTGGTGCCGGAACTCGGGGTCAAGACGGCGCATGGTGAAATGAAGGGGAGACAGCTGGACGAAGTCATGGTCGGATTCGCCGACGGTGATGGCGACATTTTGTTGAGCACCGACATCATCGAGAGCGGCCTCGATGTGCCGCGGGCCAACACCATCATCGTTTGGCGCCCCGACCGGTTCGGTCTGGCGCAGTTGCACCAGTTGCGGGGCCGGGTCGGAAGGGGGGCGGTGCAGGCCGTTGCGTTTCTTCTGACCCAGCCTGGCGTTGAACTGGCCGACGGTACCAGGGCCCGGCTTTCGACGATGCTTGCGCTCGATCGGCTCGGCTCCGGCCTGGCAATCAGTCAAAGAGACCTCGACCTGCGTGGCGCCGGAGATCTTTTCGGCGAAGACCAGGCCGGGCATATGAAGCTGATCGGAGTGGGCTTGTACGAGCACTTGCTGGAGCGGGCGGTCTCGGCGGCTGGCGGAGGGGCCGACTTCAGCAAGCAACTTGCCGAGATCAATGGCTCGGGAAAGGGGGCTTTTCCCGAGAGCTATGTCGACGAGCCTACGGTGCGCGTTGGCCTCTATGCGCGGCTCTCCCGCATCCGTTCGGAGCCGGACCTCGATACATTCAGCGAAGAGCTCGAGGACCGCTTTGGAGACATGCCTGGCGAAGCAGCCCTTTTGCTGGAATTTACCAGGTTGCGAATAGCAGCGTCGGAATTGGGCGTCGGCAAAGTCGATGTGGGTCCCGAGGCTATCGCGATCACCCCTCGGTACAAGCCGTCGGCGTCCCAATGGCGGAACAGCAAGGCGTTGGGCCTGGACTACCGGAAGGGCCGCCTGATTTTCAGGCCGATCCAGCCCAGCGTCTCAGGCATCGATGCGGTTCGCTTAGCGCTTGATGCCCTACGCGCAGCCCAGCCAAAGCACGAGATTTGACGAGCCTTTTGTCTCCTGGGGCCATCGGTGCGAATGGTGCACTGTGGGCGGCCGTGCGTTCGCAGGGCAGCGTTCAAGGCATGGTTCCGGTTTGATGGGGTGTCATGGCAGCCATGTTTTCATTCAGGTGGGCCATGATCCAGATAGAGCCCAGAACCACCAGCGCGACGATCAGCACGCCGAAGGCCAGGGCCAGGATGTTGTTGGTGTTGTCCGGCCCGGTGGTCAGGTGCAGAAAGAAGACAAGATGCACGCCCATCTGCGCAACAGCGAGCACCACCAGGGCCGAGATGACCGCGGGCTGGTAAATCAGATCGGTTCGCGCCGCCAGGAATGATGCGATCGTGAGCAGGATGGCCAGCCCGAAGCCGAGCACATAGCCCGAGAGGCCCCCAGCCGTTTCGTGCTCGCTTATGTGTTCCTCGCCCGGCGCTGAATCGCGGCGGTCCTGCAACTCGCCGGTCTTGCTCTCGAACTCGGTCATGACGATGCTCCCAGCAGATAGACCAGGGTGAAGATGGCAACCCAGATGATGTCGAGGGCGTGCCAGAAGAGCCCGAAGCAGTGGAGCCGCCGCAAGATGTCGGGCCGAAAGCCCTTGACCCACAGCTGCGCCATCATCGTTCCCAGCCAGAGCAGGCCGAGACCGACGTGGGCACCGTGGCAGCCAACGAGCGCAAAGAAGGCAGAAAGAAATGCGCTGCGCGAGGGGCCTGCCTGCTCGCCGATCATTGCCGCGAACTCCTGTAGTTCCAGGAACAGGAACGCTGCCCCGAGCAACCCCGTGACGAGAAGCCAGAACTGCGTGGCAGCCATTGATCTGCGACGGGTGGCGAGTGTTGCCACGCCGCCGGTGAAGCTCGAAGTGAGCAGAAGGCCCGTCTGGACCGCAACCCGTGTCGGTTCGAACAGATCCTTGCCTGTCGGTCCGCCGGCGGTTGCCTTGGCGAGCACGGCGTAGGCGGCGAAAAATGCCGAGAACATGATGATGTCGGACAGGAGAAAGATCCAGAAGCCGTAGGTCACCGTGACGAACTTTGAGGCCGGGCCGCCTTCTCCGTGGCCCGTCGCAGAGCGCACCGCATGCCGACCGGTGTGATTAAGCCGATACGGGTCCCGTGCCTGGGTGCCGGCGCTGATGTCGCCGGAGAATGCGTGATCGCTCATGCCGGGCGCTCCCACCCGCGCAGCCGGGCAAACTGGGCTGCCTTGTGGTCATGGTCGATGCGGGCGACCTCGTCGACAGGGATCTCGTAGTCTCCATGATCGCGCCAGGCGAATACGACGAAGGTTGCGTATGCGCCGATGAAACCGACGATCGCCAGCCACCATATATGCCAGATCAGCGCGAAGCCGATCAGTGTGCTGAAGAAGGCGGTGACGAAGCCAGTCGGGCTGTTGCGAGGCATCTCGATCGGCTCATATGCCTTTTCCTCGTCCGAGCTCTGTTCGATCCCTCGTTGCTTGATGCTCCAGTAGGGCTCTTCGTCTTCCACGTGAGGCAGCCGTGCATAATTGAAGACAGGAGGAGGAGAAGATGTCGACCACTCCAGCGAACGCCCGTCCCACGGGTCGCCGGTTTCGTCGCGAAACTTGTCGCGATGCCGGACCGAAACGAAAAGCTGTGTGATCTGCAGCGCCGCGCCGGCGATCATCACCACCACGCCGAAAGCGGCCACCACCAGCCACGGTGCCCAAAGGTCCATATCGATATGTTGCAGGCGCCGCGTCATGCCGAGCAGACCGACAATATAGAGCGGTACGAAGACCAGCATGTAGCCGGCCAAGGTGACCCAAAATGCCGCCTTTCCCCAGCCTTCGTGCAAACGGAAGCCGAACGCCTTGGGGAACCAGTAGGTGAAGCCGGCGAATGCTCCAAACAACACGCCGGAGATGATGACGTTATGGAAATGCGCGACGAGGAAAAGGGAATTGTGTAGCACGAAGTCGGCCGGCGGGACGGCAAGCAGGACGCCAGTCATGCCGCCGACGGTGAAGGTGGTCACGAAAGCCAGTGCCCAAAGCATCGGCGTGTCGAAACGAACGCGCCCGCCATACATGGTGAAGAGCCAGTTGTAGATTTTCACACCGGTTCCCACGGCAATGACCGACGTGGCGATGCCGAAGGCGGCATTAACGTCCGCTCCGGCACCCATGGTGAAGAAGTGATGCAGCCAGACCATGAACGAGACGATGCAGATGAACATCGTGGCCGCGACCATCGAACGGTATCCGAACAGCGGCTTCGATGAAAAAGTCGAGAAAATCTCGGAAAAGATTCCGAAGGCGGGAAGCACCAGGATGTATACTTCGGGATGGCCCCACGCCCAGATCAGGTTGACGAACATCATCTGATTTCCACCGGCTTCGTTGGTGAAGAAGTGGAAGCCGAGATACCGGTCCAGCGTCAGCATTGCGAGCGTGGCGGTAAGGATCGGGAAGGCTGCGACAATGAGCAGGTTGGACGCGAGCGAGGTCCAGCAGAACATCGGCATTCGCAGATAGCCCATTCCCGGCGCCCGCATCTTGAGGATAGTCGTCACCAGGTTGACACCGGTGAGCAGCGTGCCGACGCCGGAGATCTGGATCGCCCACAGATAATAATCGACACCGACGCCCGGCGAGTAGGTGGTTTCCGACAAAGGGGCATAGGGCAGCCAGCCGGTGCGCGCGAACTCGCCGATCACAAGCGAGATGTTGACCAGCAGGGCTCCGGAAGCCGTCAGCCAGAAACTGACGCAATTGAGCGTCGGAAAAGCGACATCGCGTACGCCAAGCTGCAGCGGCACGACGAAATTCATCAGGCCAATCATGAACGGCATCGCGGCGAAGAAGATCATGATCGTGCCGTGCGCGGAAAAGATCTGGTCGTAATGCTCCGGCGGGAGGTAGCCCGGCCCGTGAATCGCCAGCACCTGTTGTGTGCGCATCATGATAGCATCGATAAAACCACGAAGAAGCATGAGCATCGCCAGCACAATGTACATCACGCCGATGCGCTTGTGGTCGACCGAGCTTATCCACTCGCTCCACAGATATGGCCAGTACCCCTTCACCGTTATCCAGCCAAGCACGGCGGCTGCTGCCAGAAAGACGCCAAGGGCTGCGCCGAGGGGGATGGGTTGATCGAAAGGAACGGCCGACCAGTCGAGCTTGCCCAGCATCGTCATTCTGCGCCTTGTGGATGATGGGTCATCGTTGCCGCCGCCGCGGGTAATGCCCTTGGGCTCACCTGTGGCTCGCCGCTGGCTGCGCTCTCAGCAGGCCCCGGACCCGGTGGGAGCGTCTGCTGAACGACCGCTTCGAACAGCCCAGGCTGGACATGACCGAAGGAAGCCGGCGCCACATTTGTGCTTTGCCGGGCGAGTTCGCGATAGGCGTTGGCGTTGAGCACGCCGCCCCCGCCACGCAGCGATGACGCCCAGCGGGTGAAGGCATCGGCTGAAACCGCGCTCACACTGAAATTCATATCCGAGAAGCCGTCGCCGCTGAAGTGCGCCGACTGGCCGAAAAAGCTGCCCTCGCGGTCGGCCTGCAGATGCAATTCGGTCTGCATGCCGTTCATGACGTAGACCATGCTGCCAAGCTGGGGCACGAAGAACGTGTTCATCACGCTGGCCGAGGTCAACTTGAAACGCACTGGAACACCGGCGGGGATAACCAGTTGATTGATAGCGCCCACGCCCTGCTCGGGATAGAGGAACAGCCATTTCCAGTCGAGCGCCACCACCTGAATGTCGAGCGGCGGCTGGCTAGAAGGGATCGGTTTGCGCGGATCGAGCTGATACGATCCGTAGTAGATCAGACCGCCAATGAACAGGATGGTGAGCGTCGGGATCGACCAGACGATCAACTCCACGCGTCCCGAATAGGTGAACTCCGGGTTATAGCGGGCGTTGCTGTTCGAGGCGCGGAACTTCCAGGCGAATGCCAGAAGTGCAACAAGCGTGGGAACAACGATCACCAGCATCACCGCCAGCGAGTTCAAAAGGATCGTGCGATTACCGACACCAATTGGTCCTTGGGGATCGAGCACTCCCCCCGCGCAACCGGGCAAGAATGCGCCTCCGACGATCCAGAGCAGTTGGCGTGTCAACTTAGGGCTGGATGGCAAGAACACCGGCTCTGCAATCTCTCTTTGCGGGAACGCGGGCTAGAGGCATGCGTTCGTCGGGTTTCCATCTGAGCCTCCCCATGGCGCGGAACCTCGCGGCACTTCGCAGGGTGTCGCCACCTGAGCGAGTGCCCCAACTGTCGCCGGCCGGGTTTGTTCCGCTGGACCGAGTTACTCTGTCCGATGGTCCCGCGTTGGCCAATCCACCATAATTTCAGAACGATGGCGGCTCGATTGGCCTAGCTATCGGCGACGCTGGCTCGCGCACGAATTTCAATTTCGGCGGGACGGCGAATACCCTGAATCGCTCAGCCAGGTTATCGAGAGCCTGCCGCATGCCCACTCCCGCAGCAGCCGCACCGTGTCCACTGATGACCATCTGGGGGCCCAAGGCAGCCAGATGCTTCACGGACCTTTCCGCTGCATCCCAGTCTGGCGTGAAATAGCGCGGCGGACCGTGCATCTCGAGATCCTGAATGGCGACTTCATAGACCGACTCCTGACCGGTGGTGATGAAAGCGTCTCCTACGATGAGCGAGCGGTCTTGCTCGCGCCAGAGCGAGATATGCCCAGGGGCATGTCCGGGTGTGTGCAGCCATTGCCATCCGGGCATTCCGGGGATCGATCCATCGGCGGGCAAGGGTTCCAAACGGCTGCCAAGATCGATTGGCCCGCGTGGAAAAAGCGGTGAAAGCAGCGCCATCAGTCCACCCCCAACCCAGGGATCCGGTGGCGGATAGGATGTGGTTCCGTCCAAATAGGGGTGCTCGAGTGGATGGGCGAAGACAGGCACGTCCCAGCCATTTGCGAGTTCTAGAACCGTTCCCACATGGTCGAAATGGCCATGGGTCAGGATGATTGCAGCCGGCCGTGCGTTGACGCCGAACCGCTTTTCCGCGACCGCTAGAATGCTGCTGCGAGAGGTCGGCAACCCGGTATCGATCAGCACCCAGTTCCGATCTCCGCTGCCCGGTGCGCCGAAGAACACGACATTGACGATTGCTAGCCGCAAGTAACCCAGGTCCGGTGCTATGCTCCAAGCGCCGTCGCCACGATCCTCGCGCCTGGCGTGGTCGATCTCGGAAAGTCGAATCTGAACGGTCATGTGATCCCATGCCTCTGTTGTTGCTGAGCAGCCGCTCGAGTGGATGACGGCGGCTGTACATCGCCCCGAACTTGGGACGGGCCTCCTTGTTCCTCATTTGCCACGCGGCTCCCGGACAGTTCACCACCGGAACAAAGGCTCTACCAATGGGTTCGGCACTACCCGGCCAGGCAAGGACGAGCTGGACTGAGCAACGAACATGGGGTGCGCCCGACTGAATTCGGTATTTCGCCAACGCGGTTCCCGGTCCGGACAAGGCGGCCGAGTTCGAAGCCGATTGCCCAAAGGAGACTTCGAAAAATGAGCGAAGTGGGACGCCAGACGGAGGCCTCGGTTCCGGAAGCTTCGCGCTTCGCCAGTTTTTTCATGGCAGGCTTTGAATGCTCCTCGCACCGTCGCAAGGACGGCGTTCGCCTCGATCTTATTCGTGCGACCTCGCATAATTTGCATGCCCTGGGCGACTACCGCGGTTGCGCCGAACTCGGCCTTCGCACGATCCGCGACGGCCTGCGTTGGCATTTGATCGAAACCGCTCCCGGAACCTATGACTGGTCAAGTTGGGCGCCAATGGTCGAGGCAGCCCGATCGGCAGGTGTTCAGGTAATCTGGGACATCTTTCACTACGGATCTCCGGACCATGTCGATCAGGGCTCGCTGCATTTCATCGACGCCTATGCCTCGTTCGCGGCAGAAGCCGTCAAGGTACACCGTTCCATCACCGGAACATCGCCTCTGTTGTGTCCCATCAACGAAATCTCCTTTTTCGCATGGGCTGTCGAGGTCGGCTATTTCCCGCGCGTGGGGCCGAACAAACGTGGATGGTTCAAGCGGCACCTCGTGAAGGCCGCCATCGCGGGTGTTCGTGCAATGCGGGAGATCGATCCCGCCTGCAGATTTGTCTGGGCCGAGCCGCTTATCCATATCGCCCCTCGTGACCGGACCCGCAGCGAACGGCGCCGGGCCGAAAACGCCCGACAGGGGCAGTTCGAAGCTTACGACATGTTGCTGGGTCGCGTCGAACCTGAGTTGGGCGGGAGCGAAGATGTTGTCGACGTCGTGGGCTTGAATTTTTACCCGCACAATCAATGGTACGTAAACGGGCCGACGATTCCGATGGGACACCACGAGTACCGCGCCCTGTCGGAAATGTTGCTAGAAGTTGCTCACCGCTACCGTAAGCCGATGTTCATCGCGGAGACCGGTTCCGAGGGATCCGGCGGGCCGGCTTGGCTCCACTATGTCTGCGACGAGGTGCGTTCCGCAATCAGTCTCGGAGCGCCGATCGAGGGTATTTGCCTGTACCCGATAACGGCCTACCCGGGCTGGGACAATTCGCGACATGCCGAGGTCGGTTTATTTTCCGTCATCCAGGCTGATGGCAGGCGACACCTGCGCAAACCCACAGCAGATGAACTGGCCCGTCAGCAAGCTCTTCTCGTGGCGGACACGACGCCTTGAAGAGGCCTCAAACGAGGGAGGGGCGGGCGAGCGTCTGTTTCGAAACGCCGCCCGCGCCGGTGCGGTGCATCAGCTTTTTGCAGTCGCCCCGGCCTCGCGCAACCTGGCATACCGCATGGTAACGTCGCTCAGATTTTCCTTGAGCCAGTTGGCCATGGCTTCCTCTTCGTTCAGGTTCTGCTTGAGGGCCCTTTCAGCATCCTGGAAGCCCCCGGCGTCGGCCAGTACCAGCAGCGAATTGTAGGCAGCAATCTCGTAGTTCTCGAATGCGAAATTCGCCAGGCTGTTCTTGATGATCTCGTCGCCGGCCATCGAATGTCCAATGGCGGCCACGCTGCCAACCATCGACAAGGCGGTGTCCTTGAGGGTGGAGTGCTCCTCGCCAAGGCCCTCCAGGACGGACTCGAGTCTCGTGATCTGGCCTTCGGTTTCCTGAATGTGCCGGCGCAAGCGATCGGCCACCTCCGGATAGTTCTCTATACGCTCGACCTGAGGCTTCATGATCGACAGCGCTTGATTTTCCATGGCGTGCGCGTTGCGCAAGCCGACGATAAATATCTCACGGCTTTCCGAGTTGAAGTTTGTATCCATCGAGTTTCTCCTTCTGATACCCGCCCGATCTTCCGTCTTGAAAGAAACTATCTTCTCGGCTCGGCCAACAACGGCTCGTCCGTGCGCGCCCAGGCCGGGAGGCTTTTTTGGATGCGCGAGAAAGTGGCCAGAGCCTGTCCGACTACCTGGTCCATGTTGTAATAGCGGTAAGTTGCAAGCCGACCGACAAACCAGACGTCTGGGCAGCTTGCCGCGAGCGCTTCATAGCGCTTGTAGAGCACTTCGTTTTCGGGCCGGGGCACGGGATAGTACGGGTCCCCGATGTCCGTGGGGTATTCGTAGGTCAGGCTGGTCCGCGAACTCTGCTGGCCGGTCAGATGTTTGTACTCGGTAATGCGCGTGTAATCTTCTGTCTGGGGATAATTGACCACGGCAACCGGCTGAAATTGCTCGCAATCCAGTGTAACGTGCTCGAAACGAAGCGAACGGTACGGAAGGTGCCCGAGCTGCCAGCCGAAATATTCATCGATCGGGCCGGTATAAACCATGCGCCTGAACGGTATCTTCTCACGAATTTCACGGAAGTCGGTCTGCAGCATGATCTTGATGTTCGGATGATCGAGCATGCGTTCGAACATCCGCGTGTACCCGCCGGCCGGCATTTTCTGGAAGCTGTCGCTGAAATAGCGGTCGTCACGGTTGGTCCTGGTCGGCACTCGTGCCGTCACGGATTTGCTCAGCTGACTGGGATCGACGCCCCATTGCTTTCTTGTGTAGCCGCGGAAGAATTTTTCATAGAGCTCGCGCCCCACGGTGCTGACGACGACGTCCTCAGCCGTTCGGACGTCCTCCACCGTTTCGCGTCGCGACGCGAAGAAATCCTCCAGCTGTGCCGAGGTCAGGTCTAGCCCGTAAAGCCGGTTGATGGTGTCGAGATTGATCGGGATGGGAACCAGTTGCCCGTCCACGGCCGCCAACACCCTGTGCTCGTACGGCCGCCATTGCGTGAACTGGGAAAGGTGGTCCACGATCGTTTGGCTGTTGGTGTGGAAGATGTGCGGGCCGTAGCGATGAATGAGGATGCCGGCTTCATTGTAGCAGTCGTAGGCGTTGCCTCCCACATGGCTGCGGCGATCGATCAGCAAAACGCTTTCCTGACGCTGCGACGCTATCCTTTCGGCAAGCACACTGCCGGCGAAACCCGCGCCGACGATCAGCCAATCGAACATGGCTATGCACTCCTGCGAAGGGGCACGACCTTCTTGCGTTGATAGGCGCGCTCAATGTGAGCTGCCATGGCATTCCATGTCCGTTCCCAGGACATGTCCGCAAGGTAGGCATCGACTTGCTGCAGGAGCATCTGACGCGGTCGCGAAAGAACGGAGCGCAGCTTGATTTCCAGATCGTCACAGTCGGCGATTTCCACCAGCCCGGCAGCACCGTAACTGCGCACCACGTCGACGATTGCCGTCGAGATCACCGGCAGACCCGCCGCGAGAAATTCCGGCGTCTTGGTCGGGCTGATGAAACGCGTCGCCTCGTTGAGGGCAAACGGCATCCATCCGGCGTCCCAATGGCGCAGATAGTCGGGCAGATCGCAGTAGGCTTTCGGGCCAAGCCAATGAAGGTTTTCGGCTTGCGGCAGGCTTGCAGGGTCGATCTTGACAACCGGACCGAGCATGACGAAATGCACGTCCGGCATTGTCTTTGCCGCTAGCGCCACGAGATCGACGTCCAGCCGCTCGTCGATGACGCCGAAATATCCAACCCTCGGGGAAGGAATGCCCGCCTGGTCGGCTGGGTCCCTTCCTGGCCGTCTTGCGGTGTGAAAGTGCCTCACATCGATGCTGCTCGGAAATGGAAAGATGGCGGGATGGAGGTGACGCTTGGTCTCGAACAAGCTTAGACCACCGGTGAAAACCAGATCCGCGCGACGCAGAAGCGCCTTTTCCATCTGGCCCAGCTCGGGGGGCGCATTCCTGAACGCAGAGAGTTCGTCCATGCAGTCATAGACGCATATGTCTGGGTCGAGGAATTCCGTAAAGCGAAGAGCCATTGGGGTGTAGTACCAGGCGATCAGCCGGCTATGCGGCATAGAAGCGATGGTCTGCTGCACAAATCTCCGCTGGACGGCATCTGCTTTCGCGGCCGACGTGCCAAGCGGCAGCACTGGTGTGACAATCAGAATGTTTTCCGATCCCACGCTCGTCCGCATCAGCGGCTGCGGCAATTCTTCGAAAACGGGTTCTTCAAAGTAGACCACTCTCTGCTGAGCGGATGCGAGAGTGAGGAGATGCTGCGGACGCTGGTGAACAAAATTCCATCGTAAGTGGGAGAAGCAAACCAGTATATTTTCGCGACGAACATATTGACTGCCGGTTACCCCGCCAAAGGCCGCTTCCATTGACATACTCCCTCTGTGACACTATTTATGTTACGATTAACATTTGTTAATCGCGAATGGAGAGAACTACTTAGTTCCAGCTCCTAACTTTCGATCAGGTGAGTTGTTCCAACTGAAATGAAGAAGGCCCGGTCGCCCGCTTGGTCCACGCACGAGGCGGGATCTGGTTGCGGAGGTAAGGGCGGCTGTCGGAACCCGGCCGCCACTGAGAGCGTGTTGAACGCGGAATGCTGGTGGACAGCGGCATTGCCGTATTTGCGTTGAACTCGTTGGCTATAGAATGTGCCTAACATCAATGATTCGCCTGTATCTCTGCGCGTCTCCGACTGCCGAGGCGAATTCCGGGGCTGACATGAACATCAACTTTGAAACCAACGTTTTTCCACTGTTTCATCCGCAAAGCGTGGATGATCTCAAGGACCCGTGTCCTGTCTTCGATGGCCGTGTCTGGCACGTCTTCGGGTCAAGCGGCACGGTCACCACCGAGACGTGGAGAATCTTGCATGCCACGGCGCCCGATCTTTATGGGCCGTGGGCCGAGCATGAGCCGATCGAACTTCCAATCAACGGTACTGGTGTTGCGGCTCCCGGTGTGACCCACGAGTGCGGCGTCTTCCACATGTTCATCCAGACAGAATTCATGAAGTCGGGTGGCCGTTGCGAGCATGCGGTTTCCAACGACGGGTTCCATTGGGTAGTCCTCAGTCCGGCCATTCTGGCCATCCCGGACACGGAAGAGGACGGCATTTACGATCCGCATCCAGCAGTCATTGGAGGTGGGCGCTACCTGGTTTATTCGGCTATGCCAAAATTCACGAGGGTGCCTCAGCCCGACATCTATCTGGCACGTAGCCAGTCCGACTCGTGGTTCGGTCCGTGGAAGCGGATCGGCAAAATCCTCGACCACAACGATGTTCCCCACCATAACACCAGAGATGATCCCGACTACGAATGGGGCATTGAGGGCGCGCAACTGATTGAGCTGCCGGACGGCCGGGTGCTTCTCAACGCCACTTGCTTTCTTCCGAATGGCCTTCGGGGAAACCGGCAACGGGTGTTTTTTGCCATCGCCGACGAGGTCAGCGGGCCTTACGTTTCGATCGGCCCGGTGTTGGAGCCAGGTCAACCGGGCGAGAACGGCCACTCGACGGTGATGATCGATGGCAGTCAGCTTTCACTGTTCTACCAGAGCCGGGTTGCCACAACCGATCACCGATGGCGCTATGGTTTAGCCAGATGCGACGTCGCTCTCTTTTCAAAGGTCGCGTGATTTCCAGGCTGCCATTAGCGCCTTGAGGCCGATGCGCGTCATGCAACTCCTGAGGGTTGAAGGTGATCCGCGTCAGTGACGGTAGCAAAGTGT
The DNA here is from genome assembly GCF_040323125.1 of Mesorhizobium sp. M0062. Taxonomy (NCBI): domain Bacteria; kingdom Pseudomonadati; phylum Pseudomonadota; class Alphaproteobacteria; order Hyphomicrobiales; family Phyllobacteriaceae; genus Mesorhizobium; species Mesorhizobium sp. M0062. Next base: position 145,944 of record NZ_JAMYUO010000008.1, on the reverse strand, counting down.
CATCGCGACACAGACGGATCGACGGATTGCCGCGATTGCACCTGGGGGGGGCAAGTCGGGAAGGCTGGCCTTGACTCTGTGGCTTTAGCGAAATGATTCAGCCCGTTCGTCAATTGTCTCGGTGCATTGATGACACCGCCAGATGCCCTGCCAATGAGCTCATAGCTATTTCTTCGGTCCCTTGACAGGGAATGTCGCGTCGCCGTCTTTTTTGCCGGAGATCACCCGCGGATCGGCGCTGGCGACGCCATCGCTTCCGCCGCCCTTGTGGTCCTTTTCCGACTGACCCTTTGCGTCCTGCTCGGGTGTCCGTTTTGATGTTCGAAGCGTCTTGTCCGCCATCATGGCCTCGCGTTTGCCATCCAAACTTCCGGCAATTTCGAAAGTTCCACCGCCGCTTAGCAGGTCGAAGGAACCAGTGAGTTGGAACGTCGTGGCGGGACGTGAGTTGTCAGCAAGGATATTCACCCGCAGGAGGACATCTTATGGCTAACCGCCGAGAGCAGCAGACGGACCTCACGCCCGCCGAGGCAACAGACCGCATCTGGGAACTCGCCGAAAACATCGACGTCTGCATGTTCGTGACCTGGGACGGCGAGTACAATCGAGCCCGTCCGCTATCTGCGCGTGTGGTCCGTGAGGAAAACGCCATATACTTCCTCGTCAATGACGACAGCGCCAAGAGCAAGCAGCTGTCGACCTATCCAAAGGTCACATTGGCCTGGAGTGACAACAGCCACTACAAATACGTCACGATGTCAGGCCCGGCCACAGTGACAAATGACAGGGAAAAGATCGCCGAGCTCTGGGAGAAAACTGACTCAGCCTGGTGGGATAATGCCGATGATCCCGAGATTCGTCTGATAACGGTGAAACCCGAGGAAGGCGAATTGTGGGACAGCCCGGGGCTAATGATGGCTACCGCAACGATGGTGTTTGCGGCCGTTACCGGCGCCAAGCCGAATGTGGGCGACAACGCAAAGGTCGAGCTCTGAGCGAGCGGCTAAACTAACCTCTGCTTTAGAGGCAGCGTCGATGAGCATTTTGGAAACCAGCAAGAAAGTGATCGAGAACGTCACCGGTTTCGCAAGACCGCGCAAGCAAGCTGTCGCCGGATTTGTGAGGCAGCGAAAGTCGAATGAGTTCTGGTTCAAGGATGATGGACTTGTACCCAATAATCCAGCATGGCCGCTCGTCGTTTATCGAGGCGCCGTCGAATTGCCCGAAGGACTTGATCCAGCAGCCGTCATGGAGGTGCTTTTCGATGCAAACGGATGGGACGATAGCTGGCGAAACGGCATCTATGATTACGTTCACTATCATTCGCAAATACACGAGGTTCTGGGCATTGCCCGCGGAAATGCTGAAGTCCGGTTTGGGGGCAAGAAAGGACGAACGCTGTCGCTGAAGGCTGGCGACGTCGCGGTCCTCCCGGCAGGCACCGGGCACCAATGCCTCTCGGCATCCGATGATTTTTTGGTTGTCGGCGCGTATCCTCCGTTTGGGACTTATGACGAATGTAGGAGCAAGGATCAGCATAGCGATGCGCTCGCAACCATCCCCAAGGTGGGGCGTCCGCGCAAGGATCCTGCATATGGTAGCCAAGGTCCGCTTCTGAAAAGTTGGAAGCTCTAATGCATGTCGCTCAAAAGTGGCTCCGGTTTTGAGACGACGAGATGCATAAAACAAAGACCCAAAGCGCGCGTTTTCTGAGTCCGTTCAAACGCGACGCGCTTTAGTCGTCGGGGTCGAAAGCCTTGGCAACTGCGTCTTTCTCAGCCTGCGGCAGGACTGTCATTGTGAGAATGAAGGCTGACAGCAGGAGACAGACGCCATTCGTGATTATGATCGGCCACTCTGCCTTCATGATGCCGAAGGCCAGCCACAAGGCGAAGCCCAACACAGTGATGGCATACATCGGTGCGGAGATGCCGCTTGTCTCTCGTGTCCTGATGATTTTCCAGGCTTGCGGGGTGAAACTGCTCATCGAGCAGACGGTCGCGAGATAGCCGATGAGCGTGACTGTCTGCATTGAAGCGGCCCTGACCTACGTCGCAGATACGCGCTTGAGATCAGATACGCGGACCACGCCGTGCTGGCTGACAAAGGTCAGGGTGGAGTCCGTGCTCTGGCTCTGCGAAACACCGGATATGCGATGGTCGCCTGTGTCATAAATCTCCATCTTTCCATGATCGTCGATGACCAGGCGGCTTTGCTCAGGAAACGCTGCGTAGCGCATATTGTTTTGAGAACCAGCGGCAGATGGGCTCCCAAACTCCTCAGGCCACCATGAGCCGGCGTGGGCCATAGCTGCAGAACGATAGCTCGTGTCGTCGCGTTGTGGCTTGGCGGGATGATCGCGCAGGTAGGCCGAGAGCTCCGCCGCGATAGTGTTGAGCTTCGCCTTGAGGCTGTCATCGAACATGTCGCCGACCATCGTCATGCCGGAGGACCATTGTGACATTCCTCCGAAGTCGACGTGGCTGAACTGGGCCATGGTTCCACCACCACGCCGCAACGCCTCAAGGACAGCCATGACAGCGCCATCAGTGACGCCATGCTGGCGTGCAAGGCGCGCAATCAGTTCAGCTTCCTTTTGAGTGTTTGTCATCATTGCGTCCTTTGAATCGCTTGGCGCCGGCAGTCCTCATTGTTGGCGATAGACATGCGGCCAAATCTAATCACGAAGGAGCGCCACCAGGTCTTCAGGCTCCTTGCCGAGGAAGTTCAATCAAGTTCTATCCAGGCTGGCGCATGATCGCTCGGCTTGTCCCATGCACGCGTTTCGGCATCTACTCCGGCATTCTTCAGGCGATCCAATAGGGATGAACTCAGCAAGAGATGGTCCATCCGGAGCCCGGAACTCCGATCGTACCCGCCGCGGTAGGAGAAGTTCCAATAGGTGTAAATTCCCTTTTCTGGATGAATGCGACGGACGGCATCGATCCAGCCCTGAGCAAGCATTTCGGCGTACGCGCTCCGGCTCTCGGGGAAGTAAACGGCATCGCCAACCCAGCGCCCCGGCACCGCCGCGTCGATCGAGCCTGGAACGACGTTATAGTCGCCGCACAGGATGGTCGGTGAGCTATCGCCGAGCAGCACCTGGCCATAGGTGATCAAACGTTGGAACCAGCGAAGTTTGTAGTCGAACTTCGGCCCCGGCGCTGGATTGCCATTGGGCAAATACAGGCAGCCGACAACAAGCCCATTCACATCTGCCTCGATGTAGCGGCTGTGCGAATCGTCGGGATCGCCCGGCAGACCTCGACGACGTTCCAGCGGCTCAATCCCGCGAGCGAGGATTGCCACGCCATTGTAGGACTTCTGTCCGTGCCAGATTGCGCCATAGCCGGCGTTTCTAATCGCATCGACGGGATATTTTTCGTCAGAGGTCTTCAGTTCTTGAAGGCAGACGATGTCATAGCCGGTTTCGCCAAGCCACTTGAGAAGCACTGGCAGTCGGCCGTTGACGCCATTGACGTTGAAGGTTGCGATGCGGGTCATCTCGACGATTTAACGTCTTTGCGCCGCTTCGATGCGACATAGGGTCGGTAGCCAAATCTTGCCTTTTGTCATCGTCCATCTGCATTTTTGCTCGAAGCATTGGTGCTTTGACCGGAAGCAGCGGATGTCTTTGCATCTTTGGAATGCGCGGCAATCGCCGGACCCGCGCCGGTAGCTTTACGCATATCGCCGCTCCCCTTGCCGTCAGTCGATTTCTTGCTCAACAGTCCTGAGAAATATTTTCCAAAGAAGCCCATCCGACTCTCCATCTTGGCGCTCATTCGGCGCCTTTGCGGGCCCTGAACTCATCTCTGCGCTGTTCTCGCAACTGCCGAGGATCGCTGCGCGAACCACCAAGGGCGCGGCGCCTGACCAGCGCGGCCGAACACTCAAGCAGGAAACATTCCAGTCCTTTGCAGATATGCGTGACCATGTCCTTCATCTCCCGCGACCGCCTCGGCACATGGGTCGCCGAGGCGGTTGGGTAGGCGATCAATCAAGCCGCTTTCCGTTCTGCCGCTCGTTCGTTGACGCCGGCTTCACCGAGGGCAGTCAGCGCCTCGTCGGTGGCCTTCTCCTCCTCAAGTGTCGCATTGAGGAGCGCAACCACGTCATCCTTGCCGAGCGTCGTAGCCCAGGCAATCAGGGTTCCATACCTGGCAATCTCATAGTGCTCCACGGCTTGCGCGGCACCGACGAGCCCTGCATCGAGCGAAGTCGAACCCTTGTACTCCTGAAGGATTTCAGATCCTTCCTCCAGGATGCCGTCGATCGCCGGGCAGGTTTTGCCGCGCGCGGCCGCGCCGAGAATCTCGAAGACCTCCTCCAGACGTTCGACCTGCCCCTCGGTTTCAGCGAGGTGCTTCTCGAATGCCGCCGCAACTTGCTGTTCGGATGCGCCTTTGGCCATCTTCGGCAAGGCTTTCAGAATTTTCTTCTCGGCATAGTAGATGTCTTTGAGGCCATCGAGGAAAAGGTCCTCCAGGTCCTTGTTGTTGCCATTGGCTTTCTTGGCAGTGGGCATTGTGCCGTCTCCTCTGTTGAAAATTGCCCGTCGCGAGCATTTTCTTAACTCGGAAACCCGAACCCGGTTCCGGGATAATGGAGATATCTAAATTTAAAGGGTCCTGCGCTTCACTGAGAACAACGACCACGTCATTCTCGTCGAAGAGCCGCGGCGGGGCGCACGCCATCGGGCTCCCGCCAACGGTCGTGCGGTCTGAGGGCCTGGGACTGCAGGAGACGCAAGTACCGCAGCGGCAGCAGAGCAGTCGGGGCAACGCCTCTCAAGCCTCCTGACCGCTCTGCAGCCGCTTGATTGCTGGCCCTGCTTGCATCCAGGAATTGGGTGATTGGACGCTGCGTATGCAACCAGAATACCTCAGAATGGTTCTAGCTATGATTTGAGCGGGATGGCAGCGAGCGCCGTCCAAAGGTGGCAATTTTTATGGACGTATCACTTTCGCGAACCGCAGACGACAACATCAAAACCGGCAAGAGCGGCTTGCTGCTTGTCTCGGACAATTATGACGCTTTCGCTCTGCGCGTGCTGGCCGCAAGGAGCGCTGAGCGCAGCCTCGACCTGATGTACTACCTTTGGCATGATGATCACACCGGCCGCTTGCTGCTTCGCGAGGTTTTTCGAGCTGCTGAGCGCGGTGTTCGGGTGCGCATGCTCCTTGACGACGTCAATCCGCGTAAAAATGATGCGGCATATCTGGCGCTGAACAACCATCCAAACATCGAATTGAAGTTGTTCAATCCGAGCGGTATCAGGCGCGGCCGGATCATGCGTGGTGTGGAAGTGCTGTTGCGGCTCTTTGCATTGACGCGACGGATGCACAACAAGGCTTGGATCGTCGACGACAAATTTGCCATTGTCGGCGGTCGGAATGTTGGCGATGCCTATTTCGATGCGGCAGAAACCAATTTCCGGGACCTCGATCTGCTGCTCCTGGGGCCTGCGGTACGGCAAACCGCGGCGATATTCGATGCCTTCTGGGCTTGCAATGAAGCCAAGCCAATCAAAACCCTGGGATCAGTGGCTGAGCATGAGCACGCCAAATGGCTTGAAGGAAGCGATACCGGCCCCGATCCCAAATTCCTGAACGGCATCGGCAACCGGGGCTCGATCACAGAGTTTATTGCGGCCAGCAACGACGTTCATTGGGTGGATGGCGTGCGGGTCATTTCCGATCCGCCGGAGAAGGTTCGTGGTTGGAGACGTCGCAGCTGGCTTATGAAAGAGCTGCGTCCGATCATCCAATCCACGCGCGGGTGTCTGGAAATTGTGTCGCCCTATTTCATCCCCGGCAAAAGGGGCACAGCGATCTTGCTGGACCTTGTCGGCGCCGGTGTTGACGTTTCGGTTCTGACCAACTCCCTGGCCGCTACCGACGTGGCCGCAGTCCATGGCGCTTACGCAAACTATCGCAAGCGGCTGCTGAGGAATGGCGTCAAAATTTTCGAGCTTCAGCCGTTCAACCGGCGCTCGGCAATCTCGGTGTTTGGCTCGAAGGGCGCCAGTCTGCATACGAAAGCTTTCACCGTCGACGACAATATCGGCTTCGTCGGTTCCTTCAATTTCGATCCACGGTCAGTGTCCTTGAACTCGGAAATGGGCGTGCTGTTTGAGGATCCGAAATTGGTCGCCGAGCTGCGGCATCGATTCCAATCGGAAATATCTCCGGAAACAAGCTATCGGCTCGAACTGAAGCACAATGTTCTGCATTGGCATGGATGCGGCGAAGGCAAGATTCAGGACTATACGCATGAACCAGAAGCCGGATTTTTTCGCCGTATCCTGGCGGTCTTCGTCCGTCACCTCCCGATCGAATCTCAGCTCTAGCATCTGATGATGGCCGAGGACCTCGCGATCTCAGCGAATTGCCCTGCCGGGGATCGCGTGAGCGAAACGTGAAACCCTGATCTACCACGGGTCAGCCAGACCGCATCACACCCGGTTCTTCGACAACCGCGTCGCCAATCCCATGCTGTCCGGCGTCCGGATCACTCGGCAACACGTCGGAAAAATTGACTGTGGCGACCAGGTATCCGGCTTCATCGTAGACCTTGATAGTCGATCCCGATTGCTTGGTTCCTGACCCAGGATCCGCCGCCACCGCTACGCGCGCCATCTCTATTGCTCTCGGACTGGCCATCTCCGCACTCGCTAGCTCTTCCTCGAGAGCGGTAGTCTGGCCGGATACTGTCGTCTCAAAGCGGAATTTTGGCATGGGCAACCTCCTGTTCCTATGCAATTCCGGTGTCCGGGTTGCGTTCCAAAGAAACAGAATTGGTGGGACGCAGCTAAGATCGCCGCGATGGCCAGACCCGTGTCGCCACGAAGGTCAGCAAACCCGTGATCACAATCCAGGCCTGCACCTCGCGTTGGATGGTTGGTCCAAGGTTCGATGTCTGTCGCGACGGGCTCTCTGCCTCCACTATCGGTTGAAGGTCGGACCGACTGCCGAGACGGACGGAATAGGCCCGCGTGAACTCGGCGCCGAGCAGGAATATCTCAGACGAATAGTAAACCCAAAGCAGCACGACCAGCAGTGCACCCGCCGCGCCATAGGAGGATGCAATCGCGCTGGTTCCGATATACCAGCCAATCAGCGACTTGCCGATGGTGAAGAGCAAAGCGGTCACTGCCGCGCCAATTGCGACATCGCGCCAAGCGAGCGACCGGTCCGGCAGGATCTTGAAGATCGCGGCAAACAGAGCGGAAATCAGCACGAATGATACAATGCCGTTTATCGACGCGAGAATGATCGTGCCGAACGGCAGATGGGCGTTGATGACAGCGCCAAGCGCGGAAATGGCGGCACTCGCCGCCAACGACACAAGCAGTAGAAATCCCAACGCTGCAACCAGACCCAGGCTGGCCGCCCGCGCCCGCACCAATCGCGACACAGACATGGGTGGTGGGTCAATCTTCCAGATTGTGTTGAGCGAAAGCTGCATTTCGCCAAACACCCCGGAGGCTGTCACGAAGAGGGTGACGATGCCCACCAAGGTGGCAACAGTGCCGGCGGTTCTGTGAGAAGCGCTTTCGATGGTGCTGCGCAGAAGGTCGCCGGTTTGCGATCCCATCACGCCTGCGATTTCGGCCGACAGAGCGAGTTGAGCTGCTTCATGCCCAAAGACAAGTCCAGCAATCGCAACAACGATCAACAAGATCGGGGCCAGGGACGTAACGGCATAGAACGCCATCGCCGCACCGTGGCTGAGGGCATTGTCGTTGATGAATCCGAGGATGCTCTCCTTGCCAAGAACCCAGGCTTCGCGTGCCACCCGCATGGGGAATTCCTTTTGCCTCAACGAGCAACCTAGTGCTGTCGGCAACGAAAGCGAGACCTGCCGCCAGTGCGCGAGGCGCGATGCCGAGACACGCCCGCTTGTCTCTGCACGAACGGCCAGAAATGTTCCATGCGGCGCCGGAACTCGCCGGGCTCGTAGTGGTTATCGGTCATCCGATTGGAGTGATCAAAAATGCCTGATAATGAAAACCGTCGCGAGACCGGCGCAACGAAGTACCCGGCTAGAACAGGTCCTGATCCTTCGGATGCGTTCTCTCAGGATGCGGCCGGCAACAAGAAACCCAAGAGTGGGGTCGGTCTGACGCGGCCAGTCAATGAGGTGGATGACAAGACGCACCAATCCGATGGCCAGAACGCCCCGGCGAGGCCGGGCGGCGGAAACACGGTCAAGCCATGAACGTTGCCAATCTTCAGCTTGAAGGGTTGATGATGGCGGTCGCGTCAATCAACAACCTGCTCGTTCACAAAGGTCTGCTGTCAATTGACGAGATCGATACCGCCCTGCGAAAGGCAGAGGCGTCCATGACAGGTGACGAGCGGATCTACGAAGACATGTCACCGGCCAACCGTGACGCGATCTGCTTCCCGATCCGGCTTCTGCAGATCGCAAACAACGCGCAAGGCGAACTGGACATCCCACCATTTTCAGAGCTTGCAAAAATGGTTGGGCAAACCAAGGAACCTTAACGTCAGCGGTGACGACACCTGTAGTCTCCGTGAAGGCCTCATTTGACGCCGATGCCACTCTGAAGCGGAAAGCAGCATCGGCGTCGTCTCGGCTATGAACCGAACCAAATCTCACCCACTGCGTTGAGTCCCGGCGTTGCGTCATTAGTCGGGGCACTTCCATGAAAACGGGCGAGCTTTCAACCTACCGGGCCAAAAGGGATTTCGCGAAGACGAAAGAGCCCAGCGGCGAAAGCTCGATTGCGGGTTCGAACCGACTCCGGTTCGTCATCCAAAAACACGCGGCCACGCGGCTGCACTATGATCTTCGCCTCGAGCTTGGCGGGGTCTTCAAATCATGGGCTGTGACCAAAGGTCCATCACTGGATCCTCACGACAAACGACTTGCCGTGGAGGTTGAGGATCACCCGCTGGAGTACGGCGACTTCGAAGGCACGATTCCCAAAGGACAATATGGTGGCGGCACGGTGCAGTTGTGGGATCGCGGATATTGGGAACCGGAAGGCGCCATGTCTCCCGAAAAGGCGTTGGAAAAAGGCGACCTGAAATTCACGCTGCAGGGCAAGCGCCTGCATGGAAGTTTCGTCCTAGTGCGCATGAAGCATGACCGCAATGGCGGGAAGCGGACCAACTGGCTGCTGATCAAACACCGCGACAAATACGCGACAGAGGGCAATGGCGATGCGGTGCTGGCTCAGGATCGATCCGTCGCCTCGGGTCGGAGCATGGAGAGGATTGCAGCGGGGAAGGGGGCAGGTCCGAAGCCGTTCATGATGAAAGGTTCATCGTTGGCCGATGCGGATGCCGTTTGGGACAGCAAGCGCGGCCATGCCGACAAGCGCGCCGCCAGGTCGGCAAAGCCTGCTCCGCGGCCGAAGCGAGCCGCTGGTGCCTCAGCGGCGAAGATGCCCGACTTCATCCCACCACAGCTTTGCGCAACGCTTTCCCGGCCGCCGGCCGGGACGAACTGGGTTCACGAAATCAAGTTTGACGGTTATCGCGTCCAGTTGCGCGTGGAAGACAAGGACATCGCCCTTAAGACCCGCAAGGGTCTTGACTGGACGGAGAAATTTGGCGCCATCGCAAAGGAGGCCGCCAGCCTCCCCAACGTCATCATCGACGGCGAAATCGTAGCGCTTGACGAGAACGGCGCGCCCGATTTTGCCGCACTGCAGGCGGCGCTGTCGGAGCGCCGGACGAAGGACCTGATCTACTTTGCTTTTGACCTGCTCTTCGCAAATGGCGTCGATCTGCGAAAGATGCCTCTCTCACAACGGAAGGAACGTCTGAGCGAGATGCTCGGCGAAGTCGATCGCGGCGCGCAAAATCTCATCCGCTATGTCGAGCACTTCAGCAATGGCGGCGACGCGGTGCTGCGTTCTGCCTGTCGCCTGTCGCTTGAGGGGATTGTCTCCAAAAAGGCCGATGCGACCTATGTTTCGGGGAGGACCGACACCTGGGCAAAATCGAAATGCCGCGCCGGGCATGAGGTGGTCATCGGCGGCTGGTCGACGACCAACGGCAAATTCCGGTCATTGCTCGTCGGCGTCAATCGCGGTGAACATTTCGCCTATATCGGCCGTGTGGGGACCGGATTCAGCGAGGCAAAGGTCAAGCAGCTGATGCCCAGGCTGCAGGAGATGAAAGCCGCGACGTCGCCGTTTACCGGCGATGGCGCACCGAAAAGGAATTCAACCGTCTTCTGGACGAAGCCGGAATTGGTCGCGGAAATCGAGTTCGCCGGCTGGACCGGGGGTGGCAATATCCGGCAGGCCGCCTTCAAAGGCCTGCGTGAAGACAAGCCCGCAAAAGACGTCGAGGCCGAGCGTCCAGCTGATCCTCAAGAGACGCCGATTGCCGACCCTGCCAAGGTGACTGGCAAGACAGGAAGAAGCCCGGTTGTCATGGGCGTCATCATTTCCAAGCCGGACAAGCCGCTTTGGCCGAATGCCGGCGACGGTCAGCCCGTCGACAAGCTCGATCTTGCAGAATATTTCGAGACCGTTGGCCCCTGGATGATCAGACATATCAAAGGTCGTCCCTGTTCACTCGTGCGCGCGCCGGATGGCTACGCCGGCGAGCAGTTTTTCCAGCGCCACGCAATGCCAGGCACATCCAATCTGCTGGAACTGGTAAAAGTCTTCGGCGATCACAAACCGTATCTGCAAATCGACCGCGTCGAGGGTCTGGCCGCGATCGCCCAGATAGGCGGCCTTGAGCTTCACCCCTGGAATTGCCAGCCGGGTCATCCCGAAATACCTGGCCGACTTGTCTTCGACCTTGACCCCGGTCCGGAAGTCCCTTTTGCGAAGGTGGTCGCGGCAGCCAAGGAAATGCGCGATCGTCTCGAAGATCTGGGCTTGGTGAGCTTCTGCAAAACGACGGGCGGCAAAGGCTTGCATGTCGTGACGCCATTGACGGCCCAACGCAGCAAGACGACATGGGCCGAGGCCAAGGCCTTCGCAAAGGCCGTCTGCATGCAGATGGCGGCAGACAGCCCCGATCTCTACCTCGTCAACATGGCCAAGAAGCTGCGGACATCCCGGATTTTTCTCGACTATCTCAGGAATGATCGCATGGCGACAGCCGTCGCCCCTCTCTCCCCTCGCGCCAGGGAAGGCGCGACTGTATCCATGCCGCTGACATGGGGTCAGGTGAAGGCGGATCTCGATCCGACAAAATACACCGTTCGCACGGTCCCGGGCCACCTGGAAAAGACCGTCGCCTGGGCCGACTACGACGATGGCGAACGGTCGATCAGCAGTGCCATCAAACGGATTGGTTCAGCAAAGCTCGCCGCATGACGACTTCGGTTCGCGCAAGAACGCCATGACGGCTGCGGCTACCGCGTCGGCTGCTTCTTCGACCATATGATGTCCGCAATCGATCGGTTGGCCCTTTAGTTCGGTGGTCCAGGGTCGCCAAACATCGAGCACGTTGCCGTAGAGTGCCCCAAGATCATCGCGGGCGGACCAGAGCGCCAAGGTCGGGCACGCGACCCGGCGACCAGCTTTCCTGTCGTCGGCATCGTGCAATTGGTCGATGGCCAGACCTGCCCGATAGTCTTCAAGCATGCCGTGAACAACATTCGGATCGTGGATTGCGTCCTTGTAGTCGATATAGGCCTCAGCCCCCATGGACTCGGCTGAGCCGCCATACCATGCGTCAGGATCGGCCATGATTGCGCGTTCGGGCTTGTCCGGCTGTGCGAAAAGAACCAATGCCACCAGAGCTTCGCAAAGCGGGCGTCGCAGCGTTCGAGGGCTTCCAGGATAGGGACGCTGTCCATGACGATCAGATGGCTGATCGCCGACGGGTGATCCATGGCTGTTCGGAACGCTGTGTAGCTGCCGCGGTCATGGCCTGCGATGGCAAACCGGCGAAAGCCGAGATGTCCCATGAGAGCAATGCAGTCCCTGGCCTTGGCACGCTTGGAGGATCCAGCATGGTCCACGGCGTCCGCCGGTACCGAGGACTGGCCAAAGCCCCTCAGATCGGGGCAGACAACTGTGTGGTCGGCGGCGAGAAGTGGGGCTACCCGGTGCCAGGTAACGTGCGTCCGAGGATGGCCATGCAGCAAAAGAAGCGGCGGGCCTGAACCTCCATACCTGACTCGCAGTGAGGACTCGGGCAGATCCACGGTCTCTAGCTTGAATCCTTCAAACATCCGCTTCTTTGTCGTCAGACTGTGAAAACAAGTCCCGCATGTCCATCTTCAACCCACGCCGGTGAAATTGGTTTCGGGCATTTGTCCGTTTGGAGATCTCTCTCATTCCAATGGTTCGGCCGCCGTTCCGCCAGCCCTGGCGCTGGCTTGCAGGTACGAGGCCCGAGATCCAGCCTCCTGCCTCACCGGTCTCTGGGATTGCCCAGGGCGGGGTCGCGCGCTCGGGTGTAGCCCTCGACGCGAGGCAAACGGTCATCCATCCTGATAAACGGCAATCGCATTTCCCAATAGGCCTGGGCTTGGGGATGGAACTTCTCGGGCGCGTCCATGAATCCGATCGAGATGTAGAACTCATTTGGCAAGCCTTCATCGGTGTACCCAATCGAGGTGCCACATTGCGAACAGAAGGAGCGCACGACGCCCCTGGTTTTCGAAAATGTTTTTGGTTTGGAGCCGAGCCAATCGACCTGATCTGGACGATAGCCAATCCAGATCGTCAGTGGGCTGCCGATCGCTCGTCGGCAGTCATCGTCGTGGTCGAAACAAATCCAAAAGGGATCGCCACTGAATTCAGCTGTGATGGCTCCGCAAAAGCAATGCCCTCGATCAATCCGGGCCGGTTTTCTGATCGTCGTTCGGGGTTTGTCGTCCATGGTAATCTTCCGGCCAGCGTGGTGGCGTAACGCCGCGGACGGCAAGCAGTTCCTTTGGACGTCACAGAGCCGCAGATGCGCGCAACCGGCGGGCTGCTGGTCAATATCATTTGAGGCAGATCAGGCCTTAATTTGTTGGGAACATTTTTTCAGGTCCGCACTTTGTTCGCCGTCTGACCAAAGGAGGCGACCTTGAAAACACGACGCGTCGACAGGGAAAAGATCGAGAGGGCGGATCGAGAAGCCAAGTTGCTGTTGGAAGCGGAGCGGCATGCCAGGGAAGCCAAGACGGCGCGGCTTAGAGAACAGCGACAGTTGTTGGAGGCATCGATAGCGCAGACCCCGCCCGCGCCCGTAGCCGCAAAGCAGCCGCCCCGCCAACGAAAGCCGACGCGCAAGGTAATCGAGGTGGACTGACGGTTTGGTCAGTTGGGGCTTTTGCCAAGGTGGGGAGTTGATATGACAGGGCAGGGGATCCGGCAGCATGAATACCAAAGCGGTAAGTCCGGCCGTCGCCAAAGCGGCTGCTCGGCGTGCTGGATCGGGGTCTCATCACCGGTGCGTCCGACGACGATCCTGCGAGAGCCGCTGAAAAAGGCGCCGAGCGGGCCGAGAATGTGATCCAGCGAGTCCGGCTGGACACTTACGTCGGGAACAATCGCACGCGCGGACCGTTCCCCAAGCGATCTTCACGCTCAGGATTTGCTCTTGTTGCAGCGACCGGATGAAATTTTCAACGAGGCCTCGCAAACGGTTGGTGATCCCCTTGAGCGCGACGCCTTAGGTGGGGAGGCTGAGCTAACTGGCGATCGCGCCATCCCGCGTCGTCTGGTTGTCGTCTCGAACAGGCTGGGGAACATTCGCGATCTGTCGCAAGCCGGCGGACTTGCTGTAGGCATCGGGGATGCGTTGGCCGAGCGTGGAGGCCTGTGGCTAGGAGCAAGCGCCGAGTATCAGGACTACGCCGCGAGCGACGAACCGCTAATCCGCTTGGAACGCGTGGGAAAGATCGAGACGGCTGCGCTTACCCTGCCGTATGAGGAGTATTCGCTCTATTACAATGGCTATGCCAACAGCACGCTGTGGCCGCTTTTTCATTACCGACTCGACCTGGTGAACCACCGGGCAGAGTTTCTACACGCCTACCGGCAGATCAATGCGCGGTTCGCGAAGGCGCTCGCAGGACTGCTGTCGGGCAACGACGACTTGGTGTGGGTTCACGACTACCACCTTATCCCCTTGGCCGCCCAGTTGCGGCGGCTGGGAGTCCGGAATCGGATCGGTTTCTTTCTTCACATACCCTTCCCGCCGCCTGACCTGTTTGTAGCCACGCCCGACCATGAAGAACTCATCGATGATCTGCTTCAGTATGACGTCGTGGGATTCCAGACCGAAACGGACGTGGGGAATTTCCGGCGCTCAGTGCAGGCGGCCAACTCCATTACTTTTGATATCAATGGTTCGGCTGAGATGAACGGCCGCACGGTGTTATCGAGGTGTTTTCCGATAGGCATCGACGTCGATTCAATCGCACGCATGGCCAATGAGGCGGCGGAGGATGTGCAGATTGATTCCATGCGCCGCCAGATTCTGGGCCTCAAGCAAATCATCGGCGTCGATCGGCTGGACTACTCCAAGGGTCTCCCCGGCCGCATGCAGGCTTTCGCGCGTCTTTTGGAAAAGCATCCGGAACACGAGCGGGCGGCAACATATTTGCAGATTGCGTCGCCGACGCGCGAGGAGGTCAGCGCCTATGCCGACATCCGGGCCCAGCTTGAGGCAACCGCCGGCGCGGTCAACGGAAGATACGCGGATTTGGCTTGGACCCCGATCCGCTACATCCACCGTGCCGTATCACGCTCTCGGCTTGCTGGCCTGTTGCGCGCTAGCCAGGTCGGATTGGTCACGCCCCTGCGTGACGGAATGAACCTCGTCGCCAAGGAATACATAGCCGCGCAGGACGAAGCCGATCCCGGAGTGCTGGTATTGTCGCGTTTTGCGGGTGCGGCCGAAGAACTTGCCGAATCCTTGATCGTGAACCCGTATGCGGTCGACGAGGTTGCTGACGCGATCGCAAAAGCGCTCGCGATGCCGCTTGAGGAAAGAATTGCAAGGCATAGTGCACTGCTCAAGCGCATCACGCGCAATGACGCAGCAGAATGGCGGCGGTCATTTCTCGCCACGCTCGCGGGCGAGAACTAGCGCCTGGCATCGATGCCTGAATCCGTCCGTGTGTCACGCGTCCCACGCGGCCATAGCCCGGCCATAACCCGGCTGGCCGGAGCAGTTCGAAAGGCCTTGAAGCTGATCATGTATCTTGTCGTCCGCATCAAAACTTTTCGCTCATTGACGGAAGCGCGATAGCCCGCCTCAATCGGTGGACTATCGAAGGCTCCAGGGAACACACCGCCGGTCCGGTCGTTTGGGCTCTGATAGGAGATCTGCGATGACAAAGAACCCCACGCGAAAGGACAGAGATCTCTCTGAACAAGAGGCAATCAAGTTGGCCGAAGCCACCGACGTGTCACCCGGGCAGGCCAAAGAGCTTGCAGCCGAGCACGGCAAAGACGGCGCCAAGAAGGAAGCAAGAAATTACAAGGCGGAGGGCTGACTATGGCGGCCAGTGGATCCGCAAACGACAGAGACGCACGAGCCACCCTCTACGCACAAGGCGTAATGGAAGCCGAGCGCAAGGCGCGGGAAGAGAAAACGGCGCGATTGCGCAAAGCCCGTTTGGCGCACGAGGCGATCAATCCGCCTGCACCCGAGCGGAAACCGGCAGTGCCGAAAGCCCCAAAGCGGGCCGCCAAACCAGGCAGCCGAAAAGCTGGAGAAGATTAGCTTCAGCTTCTTCGGCTGTGCCGGCGGCACGCGTCGGGGAAGAGCAGACCGTGCGGTCGATCTGCACGATAAATTTGTACCTCGTCGAATGACACAAAGGAGTCCAGTGATGACGGAGCATGTGTCCCGGAAGGAAGAACAGCGTGGCACCCGAAATGTACTCGGGTGGGGCGTCGTCATTGCGGCTGTGATCTTCGTCGCCCTGCTAGCCTTCTTTGTGTTCATACCCCTTTCAGGCGGATCGTGGCAGACATCGCCAGTAAAGCGCACCCCGGAACAGAACCAAGGCGGTAATGCCCCCGCTGAGACATCACCCGCGCCCGGCGTTAAAAAGAACCCGCAAGAAAATACCGAGATGCCAGGGCAGCAGTGATCGACCTTGGGCTGCGACCCAAGTTGGCCCTGATCTTCCTGGTCGTCTCATCGGCGTCATGATGGGATCAGGGCCTTCTGGGCGCAGGAACCGCTGAGCTATTGAGACTGGGGTTTCGCCCACATCGAGCGCAGAAAGATTACCGCAGCAGCATCGGTCTGGCGAACGAGGCGATGACGCCATCGTGGAACTCGAGGCAAATCAAGATGCCTAGCTGCAGGCCGTTCAGTTGGGATTTTTCAGCTGCTTTGACAACAGCAGTTGCTGCTGCAGCTCAAGGGCGAGCTTCAACAGCCGTTCAGGTGTTTCCTCTTCCGCGATTTCGTCGAGCAGCGCTGCGAGTGCGTCGCCTTCAACAGGATCGCGGAATGAGTCAGGTTTGGTTTGCGGAGGTTTGGCCACGAGGATTTCTAGCAGGAATGCGGCCGTATTTGCAAGACGAAGCGAAGCGCTCTTGGGGAGGGGTACCGTAGCGGGGGCGGTCGACAGGGCGGCCTGCGGCAAACTATCGGACAATCTTAATTCATGATGCCAGACCTGTCGTTGCGGAGCACCTCCTCCATGAGTGTATTGAGCCATTCGCTCAAGGGAAGGTCACGCCGCGTCGACAACCGCTCCTCCAGCGCCGCCTTCAATGTGCGTTCCACGAGGCGATCGGCCGCCTGTGGGTCGCCCAGCAGCAGCCGCGCGGACAGCCTCAGTTTTGGAAGAGCGCGGAAAACATTGTCTTCACCAAGCGCTGTTGATTGCGCGGCGAGGATCCCGGCAACCGTCCTGAACCCGGCCGGCTTGGAGAGGTTTTGGGTGTACCGGAACCGCTCCGGTAGGGTGATCTGATCGTTTCCGGAGAAGAATACGAACGGGATGCCTCTGTCCGTCAGCTCATCGGCGAGGGGAAAAACAGTCTCACCGTTAAGATCGATGTCCAGCACCGCCCCGTCCGCTGAATCGATATATCGTCGAGCCCGGCTGACTGACGACACCGGCCCCAAAACGGTCGCCCCACAATCGCTGAAATAAGAGGCAAGTTCGCTTGCCAGCAAGAATTCGTCCTCGACGAGCAGAATTCGCATGCCTAATAACATAGCAGCCCTCCGGGCTTTAAACGGCGGTCGCGTCCATCGGTTCCGTGGCTATCGGCGGTGCGGGATGGGAATTCGACCAGGAACGGTTTACACATTGGATCGAAATCAGCGCTGCCGCGTTGCATTTCACTGAAGCAGGACAATTGATGCAAAAGCTGCCGAGGTTCCCCATAGTCGGTATTGGCGCCTCTGCGGGCGGCATTGCCGCCATGGAGGGATTTTTTCGCGGGATGCCGTCTTCGAGCGGGATGGCGTTCGTGATCGTCACGCATCTCAGCCCGGAACGGGAAAGTCTGCTGCACGAAGTGATTGCGCTTTACACCGGAATTCCGGTTCGTGTCGCTGAAGATGCAATGGATATCCATCCTGACACCGTCTATGTGATGCCGCACAACGCGATCCTCACCATCGAAAATTCCAGCCTAAAGCTGCGCCAACCGAATTCGGTGTCCAGGGAGCGCAAGCCCATCGATATCTTTTTCAGCGCGCTGGCCGAGGATCAGGGCGAATACGCCGTCGGCGTCGTCCTGTCGGGCGGCGATTCCGACGGTACGTTGGGCATCAAGGCAATCAAGGAGCATGGCGGCCTGACGCTGGCGCAACTCTCCGACGAGTCGGGTCCGAGCAATCCCGACATGCCGCGCAGCGCGATCAGTTCCGGTCTGATCGATATCGCCATCCCGGCCGATGAGATGGGTGCGAAACTCATGGAATTTGCCCACAGCTTTGAACTGCTCGACGAGCTTGAAGCTGACGATGGCAAGGCCAGTGCTTTGAAACTCCGCAAGGGCCAGGAAGAAATCTACGCGATCCTGCGCAGCCATTCGGGACATGATTTCTCGGGCTACAAGGCCAAGACGTTCTTGCGCCGCGTCAGGCGACGCATGCAAATAACACAGAACACCGCGATCGATGCCTATATAGAGTTGCTTCGTTCAAATGCGGAGGAAGTGCGGTCGCTGTTTCGCGACCTGCTGATCAACGTGACAAATTTCTTCCGCGATACGGACGCTTTCAAGACCCTGGAAGAAACCGTCATCCCCAAACTTTTCGAAGGCAAGGACGCCAACGATACGATCCGCGTCTGGGTGCCCGGCTGCGCAACCGGCGAGGAAGTCTTCTCGATCGGAATGCTGATGCGCGAGCATATGGATACACTTTCGGCTGTGCCGCGCATCCAGATTTTCGCCACGGACATCGATGACGCGGCGTTGGGCATCGCACGTTCGGCGCGCTATCCGGAGTCATTGCTTGCGGGCGTTTCGCCTGAACGTCGCGAACGCTTCTTCAGCAATGACGGCACAAGTTTCATCTTGAGCAAGAGCGTACGTGATCTCTGCATCTTCTCGGCGCACAGCGTCATCCGCGATCCACCCTTCTCGCGCATGGACATGGTGTCGTGCCGGAACCTGCTGATCTATTTCGGCCCCGATGTGCAAAAGCAGGTTATTCCGACCTTCCATTATTCGCTGAAGCCCGGCGGCTATCTGTTCCTTGGCACCTCCGAGAGCATAAGCCAGCATGCCGATCTGTTTGCACCGGTCGACAAGAAACAACGGATATTCAAGGCACGAGAACATACGGCGCCGCCGCGGCTGCCGATCTTGTTGAATGCTGCGCCTGCAAGCAACTTTTCCAGCGCCAATGACACTCATGCCCGCCGCGGCTTATCTTATTCCCTAAGGCAAACCGTTGAAGCCCATGTTCTCGAACGCTACGCTCCGGCCCATGTCGTCATCAATGGTGATGGAGATGTCGTCTATTACTCGGTCAGAACCGGCAAATATCTCGAGCCGCCGCAAGGGGTGCCGAGCAGACAATTGCTCACAATGGCACGCAGCGGCCTGCGTCTGGAACTGCGCGGCGCTTTGCGGGAAGCGGCCGAAGGCCGGCGCACGGTTGTGCGCGAAGCGATAGCCATTGAAGAAGATGAAGATCGGGTCCAGTTCGTCACATTGACGATCGAGCCCTTGGTTGATCGCGGCAGCGGCGAGCCGCTGTTTCTCGTCCTGTTCGAACCGGTGGGCCAGCCGCAGCCGCGGCTGGAGGCTCTAAAGGTTCGTCAGCCATCCGGGATTGCTGATTTCGAGCGCGAACTCCGCGATACGCGCGAGCGCCTGCAATCGACGATCGAAGAATATGAGACCGCATTGGAGGAGTTGAAATCTTCCAATGAGGAACTCGTCTCGGTCAACGAAGAAGCCCAGTCCTCCAATGAGGAGCTTGAGGCCTCCAAGGAAGAAATGCAGTCCCTCAATGAGGAATTGAACACCATCAATGCCGAACTGGTTTCCAAGATCGAGGATCTCGATCGGGCCAACAGCGATCTGAAGAACCTGTTCGAGAGCACACAGATCGCGACTGTTTTTCTCGATACCAAGCTGGTTATCCGCAGCTTCACGCCGGCGGCGTCTTCGTTCTTCAATTTGCTGCCGACCGACATCGGAAGACCGCTTACCGATCTTGCCAGCCGGCTCGATTATCCGCACCTGCGCGACCATATCGCGCAGGTTTTCAGGGCCGGCGAGATGATCGAGCACCAGCTACCGCGCGATAGCGACGGCATCCACTATCTCGTGCGGCTGATCCCCTACCGCGACAGCGTGCGGAAAATCCAAGGTGTGGTGGTGACCTTTGTCGATGTGACGACCATGGCTGAAGCCGAAGCCCACCAGCGGGTATTGATCTCGGAACTCAATCATCGGGTCAAGAACATGCTGGCCGTTACGGTCAGCATTGCCAGTCAGACCCTGAAAAATGCTCCCTCTTCGGAGGCTTTCGCCGAAGCGCTCATCGGTCGCCTGCGCGCCATGGCGCGGGCCTACGGAGTGCTCTCGCGCGAAAGCTGGAAAGAGGTCTCGGTAGAGGAAATCGTGCGGCAGGAAGTCGAGCCGTTCGGGCTGGAACGCATCAACACCACAGGCGAGGACATTCGGCTCAAGCCTCAGCAGGGCCTGTCGCTTGGCATGGTGATCCATGAACTTGCCACGAATGCTGGAAAATATGGCGCCTTGTCCGTGCCAAACGGCGTGGTGTCCGTGACTTGGTCGGCGTCGGATCACGGTTTTCAGCTCGAATGGTTAGAAAGCGGCGGTCCCGCTGTCACTCCACCTGAGAAGACGGGATTTGGTCTTTCGCTGGTAAAAGGCGAAATTGAGTATCGGCTTGGCGGAAATTTTGAAACATCTTTCGGTTCCGATGGTTTGAGCTTGCGGATTGAGTTTCCGTTTGATCATCGGGAGAGCGAAACGTGACTGCATCTCGTATCCTTGTCGTCGAAGATGAATGGCTGGTCGCGGAGGAGCACCGCGCAATCCTGGAAGAGGCCGGCTTCGCCATCGCCGGGCCAGTGCCGTCCGTTGCTCGCGCGAAAAAGCTGATCGAGAGTGAAGTCATATCTGCTGCGGTCCTGGACATTGGTCTCGGCGGCGAGACCAGCGCTGCCCTTGTCCCTCTTCTAGCGCAACGCGGAATTCCGTTTGTTTTCGTCAGTGGGTACACGGCATCCGACATCCCGCAAGATTTGCGTCATCACAAGATGCTGTCAAAACCCGTGTGGGCTGCCGCGCTGGTCGAGGCCGTGCGAAATATGCTCGGTGTTCAACCGACAGCTTTGGCAAGACACCAGGACAGCGGAACGGTGCCAACCCAACGAGAAGCCCGATAACTGCACAAAGACACTGGTTTTTCACCAGAGATGCGACGACATTCGGGTCCAGGCCCGAGACGGCGTCGCCGGCAGGTGCCTGCGATCCGGCCGGCACGATTGACATGCTCCCGGTCTGGCGTATTCCAGCGCTGGGCGAAACTTGGCGACCGCGCGACGATTGGTCAGGCGATGAGCCTATCAAACAACGGGCAGTTCGCCCTCGGTTTGCCTCGCGTCGAATAGGACGCCAAGGCCGTAAGTGACGGCGCCAGCGGCAATCATCTCTGCCAACGCTGCGCTCGACACCGGGCAATGCGGCATGACTGCCTTGATCGCGAGTTCGGCATTCGCGATCGACACGAAATCGTGCCGTCGCTTACGGGTCTCCAGATATTGTTCGATCAACATCTGCAGTCGCCTTCTTTCTATTTCATCGCCAGCCATTGGTTCCTCCTGTAGACAGTCTGAAAGCCCACCACGCCTAAGGAGCGGTGGGCTTGGCGGCCCTTTTTGAGGACCGTGGACTCTAGTGAGGCGGGCAGCGTTGCTGACCAGGATGTCGAGACCGCCGAGGGGCGTTGCTGCTTCATCGGCCAGCTTTCTGCAAAAGGCCTCATTGCGGATATCGCCGGCAAGCCTTTTGACCTGCCGCTTTTATTAGGTCCACCAGTTCGTCGGCGTCTTCCTGTTCTTCGGGGAGGTAGCCGAAAGCAACGTCCGCACGCTCGCGCGCGAATGCAATCGCCGCCGCACGACCAATACCGGAATCGCCGCCGGTTATCAGCGCTTTGCGGCCGGCAAGCCTGCCTGATCCTTTGTAGGTCGTTTCGCCGTGGTCCGGGCGCGGCACCATCTTGCTGGCCAAACCCGGCCACTTCTGTTCCTGTGGCTTGAAAGACGGCTGGTGATATTGCGTCACCGGATTCTGTTTGAGCATCGGGCTCGCAGGGCCTGCTTTAGCAGGCACTGTTCCCGTATCGGCTGACGCCGTGGAAGCATAAGCGGCGAGAATTCCTCCCGCCATGCTTCCGACGACAAGTCTACGCGCTGCGTCTGGTACATTGTCATGCTGGTCATGGTTCATCATGGGCTCGCTTTGACGGCAGGTGACCATTACGGAAGTGGCACCTAACCGGCCGTCGACGCGAATGTTCCCTTGTGATTGCAGTGAGGTGTGGGTCGCCTTGCCCGTCTCGGCCGTGAGGCCGCATCACCACTTTGACACAACCTCCTGATTGTCGCGGAACGTCTTGTAGAGATCCGGCCCTGCTTTCAGATCGGTCCGGTGGGTAATCACAAGGAGCGATCGATTGCGCCGTTCTGGACCATGGCCAATAAAGGTTCCAGGTAGCGTTGCGTATGGGTCTGGCCCATCCGGAAAGCTGGTCCCTTATTCATTGCCGCCAAACGGGATGTGATCGACCAGACCAACATAGACGCCGGGAACCGAGATGGTGCCGCCCCTGCGGCAGCGATAGATTGCCTCGCGCAGCACATGCGGCCTTGGGAATGCCAGCCCTTTTGATGACGCGAATATTGGCTCAGTCGCTGGACGCCGACCCCGGCTCGGCCATCCTACGGTGCTGTTCGGCCAAGGTGCCTGCCGGCGTGACATGCGCGGCGGCGACCTGCAGCTTGTTTTTCCAACCGCTGACGACCTGTTCATCACCGGCCATCATCGCCTCGTAACCCGTCTTGGCGACATCGGCCGGATTGTCCTTTTCATCGGAGCCGACCTTGGTATCCATCATTTCAGCGCGCTCGAAGAATCGCGTCTGCGTGGGGCCGGGCATCAGCACGGTGACCGTCACGCCGCTATCTTTCAGCTCATGGCGGAGCGCGATCGAGAAGGAATCGATGAACGCCTTCGTGCCGTTGTAGACGGCCTGGAATGTTCCGGGCATGAAGCCGGCGATCGACCCGGTGAACAGGATGCGTCCGCGACCTCGCCGGGCCATCTTGGCGCCGAGTTCATGCGCCAGATAGACCGTTCCGGTGACATTGGTGTCGATGATCCGGCGGACTTTTCGCCAGTCCTGGTCGACGAAGCCGTTGCCGAGCCCGCGTCCCGCATTGAGAAACAACAGGTCGATATCGCGATCGCCGATCTGGGAGATCAACCGATCGGCGCCCTCGACGGTCGCCAGATCGGCCTCAATGGCTTCGACCGTTACATTGTGGGTCTCAAGTGCCTCTGCCGCCTGCCGGATAGCCGGCTCGTCGGCGGCGATGATCAGGTCGTAACCGTCTTTAGCGCACAGCTTTGCGAGTTCCCTTCCGATGCCACTCGAGGCGCCGGTCACCACAGCGAGTTTGGCGTCCGTCATCATATCCTCCATCTTCGTGCCATCGGAACCACGAGCGGGCACAATTGTTCCGCGGCGTTTGGGCTGGATTGATCGTGCGCTGTCATGACGGTCAGGCGACGGTCGTCGTCGCGGTCCTTGCGCGCATTCATAGAGAGCCGTTGCGACAAAAACCGTTCTACGCCATGAGAACTCGCGATGGCCTACCTTCAAAAAAAGGCCCCCCGAACGCATGGATTGAGTACTCAGAACGGATCAGTTGAAGTTGGAACAAGTGGCCCAGTTGGAAGTTCGAACCGTGCAGCGTTGTTGCCCTCCCATGTTGATGCTGCGCGATCGGGTCATCCCCTCAGCCCGATCTGCCCGCGCTTCTCCGCGCCAAAGAGAAGCGCGGGCCCCCCTCTTTTAACGGCTGTCCGGGATGGAGCGTTTTGTTACGTTGGACTAGCCGACCTCACAGGCTCGTCGTCGGTTTCGTTTGACGAGCTCTCCGAGCGCTCTAGATCATTGATGCCGGACGCAGTTGGTTCGGGCAGGGGAGGAAATCCGCGTGGCGCATCCAACGCGCGCTGTACCTCATAACGACCGTCATTTTCCGGTTGGCTGGCTGTGCTTGCTTCTGATGCTAGCCGGGTTGGCCGGATGCTCGTCTTCCAATCAGGTGGCGCAGCAATCACGAACAGCGGCCTCCGCGGCACAGACCGTATCGATGGTACTGGATGCCTGGGTGGAGGGAGCGGCACCGTCCGCCTATGCCACGGCCGCACTGCACTCGGTCGGAAAAACGCTGGCCGATGTCGAGGCGCAAATTCGATCGGCCGAGACCGCTGAACTAGCCGAGCGAGCAGGACTGACGGCAGCAGTCAACAGTTTGTCGGTGGCGGTGGCGCATGCCGAGGCGGGATTGCGGGTGAACAATCGCACTGAGGTGAAAAGCGCACAACAGGATCTTCGGGCGGCCATGCGCTCGCTCGCCGCCGCTTACACCAGCGCTTTCGGACCAAAGCCGTGAAGAAGCTTCTGGAAATATCGCTTGGCGTCGTCACCAGTGTCGGAGGTTTCCTCGAAGTCGGGTCGATGGCTACGGCGGCGCAGGCGGGTGCCGCCTTCGGATTCCAGCTAATCTGGGCCATAGTTCTCGGCACCATATGCATCATCTTTTTGGTTGAAATGGCCGGTCGGTTCGCCGCGATTAGCCATCACACGATCTCAGAGGGCATTCGTGAAAGATTTGGGTTCAACGTCTTCCTATGGCCGTTGCTCGTCGTCCTTCTCGTCAATTTCATGGTGCTGTCCGCTGAGATCGGCGGTGTGGCCATCGCACTCGAACTTGCCACCGGCATAGGCTTCCAGTGGTGGGCACTGCCGGTGGCGTTGCTGGCATGGTTGCTGCTGTGGAAAGGCACGTTTGGCTTTATCGAGAAAGGCGTTTCGGTCCTCGGCCTCGTGACGCTGTGCTTCGTGGTTGGTGCGGTGATGTTAAAGCCCGACTGGACAGCGGTCGCTGGCAGCGCCGTGCCTTCGCTGCCGGCTCACGATGCCATCAATTACTGGTTCATGGCGGCCAGCATTCTCGGCGCCTCGATATCGCCTTATCTTTTCATGTTTTATTCCTCGGGAGCTATCGAGGACAAGTGGGATGAAAGCCACCTTGGGGCCAATCGTGCCATCGCCGGGCTGGGCATGACCTTCGGTGGGACCATTTCGATCGGCGTGTTGATCGTCGCTGCTCTCGTTCTCGCGACGCACGGCATCGACCAGGTGGACGACTATCACCAACTGCCGTTGATGCTGATCCCTATATTCGGCTTCTGGGGGTTCGTTCTATTCGTTGCCTCGCTAGCCATTGCCTGTTTCGGCGCCGCACTCGAAGTCGGGTTGCAACAGGCATATCTGGTGGCACAGGGCTTTGGCTGGACGTGGGGCGAGGATCGCAAGCCGCGCGATGATCCGGGCTTCAGTGCCGTCTATACGGCATCATTGTTTTTGGCCGCCATTCCGATCATGCTTGGCCTCGACCCACTGAGGCTGACCATCTTTTCCATGGCGGTAACAGCGGCAAGCCTTCCGCTGACGGTAGTTCCATTTCTCTTCCTGCTGAATGACGAACGCTATGTCGGCGAACATCGCAACGGCATCATTTCGAATGCCGCCGTTGTCTTCATTATCGCGCTTGCCTTCGTGCTCGCCGTGGTGACGATTCCGCTGCAGATATTCGGAGGCACATGATGGAATTGATGCGTGATCTCCTGGACAAGCAGGTGTTCGACCGCCGGCGGGTCAAGATCGGCAAGGTCGACGGAGTGGTGGCCGAGTTGCGGCGGGGCAAACCACCAAGGATTGTCGCGATAGAACTCGGCTCCATCACTTTGGCGCGCCGCCTTGGCGCGCGGCCCGGGGAATGGATGGCGCAACTGGCGACGAGGGTGGGTGGCAAACGCCACGCCGTGCCACACAGGATTGCGTGGAAAAAGGTGCAGGACAACGGGCTCGACATCGAATGTGACATCGAGGTGGGCGAGACGTCGATTTTCGCCTGGCAGGACTGGTTGCGCGATCATGTCATCGGGCGCATCCCAGGAGCGTGATGATGAGGACAGTCAACCTCGAACATCTTGCCGGGCGACGCGTGCTCTCGCAGCGCGGAAAGAGCATCGGTCACATCGAAGAGATTCTCGCCGAACAGCGTGGCGACGAGCTCGTCGTTACTGAATTCCACGTTGGCATCTACGCCGCGTTCGAGCGTCTGTCGGCCTCGACCATCGGCATCGCGATGCTCGACCTGCTTCGGCTGCGCCGCCGCGACGGCCTGTACCGCATTCCCTGGGATAAACTCGATATCTCCGATCCGGCGCGACCGCGGCTGCTATGCCCGATGACCGAGCTTCCTGGATGGAAAGGGCAAAAGGACCTTCGGGAGTAGATGGCTACGGCTGGGAGGGCTAAGGCGCCGGCGTTTGGCCGGCGAACAGCCGTTCGTGCAGATGGCGCCTCCGCAAAGATCACTGCAGGTTCTTGCGAAGGAAGATGCGGGCGTGTCCTGGAAAAACGAATTCGACCTTGCCGAATTCCTCAAACCCATGATGCCGGTAAAATTGAGGCGCCTGGAAACTGCTCGTCTCGACGACGGCTCTCTTGCATCCACGCCTAACGGCTTCCTCCTCGATCGCCATAAGAAGCTGTGATCCATAGGATCGGCCACGCAATTTTTCAGGCAAGAAGAACATGTCGAGAAACAGGAGCCCCAGTTCCGTTCTGCCCCAAATTCCACCCCAGATCTTTCCGGAGGGGTCGGTAAGCTCCGCGCCGATCACTGCCCGGTCATCGATTCCGGTTTGTTCGATGTTGTGTCGATAGAGCGCAGCGGCCGCCTGCGTTCGTCCATCCCCGTTGTGAGCCAGAGCGATTGTAAATCCTTCGGATCAAGCCGGCATGCGTTCTGCTCCTGCGTCGGAATGGTCTTGAGATTCAACCGTCAGATTAACATCAAGGCGGCCGGTTCGCTCGCAGCTCTGATCGCCGCCGCTTCTGTTGTAACCCGTCTTGCCCACATTCCGCATCGCGATCCGCGTCGGATGCATGCAGCCGCGCCCAACATATCGCTTTGGTGTTGAACAAAGCCCATCCTGCCCTTGTCAGGTCTCATCACAATTCGTGCGCCGTCAAGAGTGTCCACCTCGACGAAGGCTGCTGCGGATCACAATCCATTACGCCGGGAACAATGAGAAAAACCTGTCGTTGGGAAAGCGATCGCAATTCGGCGATTCAAACACGGAGACTCCAATGTTGAAGAAAATTCTAGCCGCGTCGGTGCTAACTATTGCCTTGGCCGGTTCCGCCCTGGCGCAGACAAATGGAACGGGTGCTGGCGGCACGGCTGGCACGGGTAATGGAACTGGTACTGGAACTGTTGGCAGCGGCGGCGCCGCTGGCAATGGCACTGGCAGCGGGAATGCGGCCGTGCCAACCGATCCGAATTCCACAAACTCGACTACAAAATCGAACGGCATGACCGACCGTTGCAAGGACGCCGCAGGCAATGACATCGATAACAACACTGCAAGTGGCGCAACGACCTCGACCGTGCAAAATTGCAACAAGTAGCCGATGGACCTAGCGGCTTCGGCCGCCCGAAGGCCCGCCATCAAGACAATGGCGGGCCTCCGAATACGTGCCTCGCGTGCTGCCTGGATACATAGGAGCACATGTGTCCAAAGAGACCCGGCGGGCCAAACTCGATCGCTTAGCCGCCTCGATTCCGAAGCACGAATTCGAATTCCTAATGAAGATTGCAAAGCTAAGCCGTCATGACCTACTTGGCCTGATCGCTAAACACGATGGCGGCAGGGACAAGGTCTATAGGGACCTTGCGGCCCACTTGGCAGCAACTGAGGCCGCCCCGGAGCCCGTACATGAGGCGGCAGCTGACGACGGCCAAACAGCTGGAGCATCTCCAGCCACGAACTCGCCCGCCGGCAAGTGGCGGCGAAGATCATTTCGGTGCCAGCCCTGACGCTCCACGGAAGCGACGACCGTGTCGTCCTTCCAAAATCTTCGAATGGGTTGGACGTGCATTTTACCGCGCCTTACTGACGAGTACTGCTGGATACGGCAGGCGGTAGGCGCTTTAAGGCCGGCTGCCATTCAGCTTCATCGGACATGCCGGAACCTGAAGCGCCGCCGCGCATTTCGTCTCCAGGCATGACCGATCTTGCGGTAATCGCCAGGGAGAAATTCAGATGCAAACTTCAGGCGCAACTTCACAGCAAAACCTTGGCCGATTGGCCATAGAACCGTTTTCCGGCACGGTGACGGTGCGGTTTTCCGACGCCATCGTCGCAGCTACGGAGCGGGCGAAGGTCCTGCGTGAAGACGGGCACGAGCCCGTTTTCTATATCCCGTTCGAGGACATCTATTTCGATCTTTTCGAAAAGACCGACACCACCACCCGGTGCCCGCTCAAAGGCACCGCAAGCTACTGGCGTGTCCACGCCGTCGGCAGTTCTTCCGATGATTTCATGTGGGCCTACGAAACGCCCGATGCGGCTGCTCTGGCTATTGCAGGTCACGGCGCTTTCGATCCGGAAAAGGCCCGTATCGATGTCGATCCTGCCGAGGACAAGCGACACACGCCACATATCGTCGAATAGGTTTCATCAGGCAGAGACAATCACGGTAACGACAGGCGCGATGAGCATTTTCTACCAGGCGGCAAAGATTGCGGAGGAGGTTCACGCGTCTCAGCGTGATAAGACCGGGCGGCCCTACATCGAGCATTGCCGCCGTATCGTCGACGCCGTCGAGACAATCGATCAGAAGACTGTTGCCTACCTTCATGACGTTCTGGAGAAAGGCGAAGGCTGGACCCGCGCCAAGCTCGAAGAAGCAGGCTTCGGACCGACAATTGCCGCGGCGGTCGATGCCATGTCGCGCAGGCCGGATGAGGAGTATTTCGCCTTTGTCCGGCGGGCTGCGTCGAACCCAGTGGCGCTCCCCGTAAAACGCGCCGATCTGGAGGACAACATCTGGCAGTCGAGGCAGGTCGGAGCGTCGGCGGCCAAATATGAAGAGGGCCTTCGCATGCTTGACCAAGAGTTCTCCCGACAATAGTGCGCGCCCGACGCTGGCATTGCATCTGCCGAGGCAGCCATCGCCTGCGAGAGCTTGCGGCGCACAGCACGTTTCGGCTCTCCTGGCCGTCAGTTTTTCCGCGCCGGCGTGCGCCTGAGGGTCCTCGCTGGACCATGGAACGTGTGATCGGGTCAAAGCTCCTCCGGAGATGGACCGCAGCGTCTCCAAAAGGAGTAACGGCCGGCTCGGAATCAGGAACTCCTCCAGCACCGGTGCGTTGACCAGCAAGCCGGGACGAGTTCCCGGCCTCCGCGGGTGGCGGGCAAGCCGCCGCCGAACCCGAACTTCTGCACAATGAAAGGTAAGGCCATGGGCTTCTTTTCGAAGGACATCAAGACACTCGACGATCTCTTCGTGCACACGCTGCGCGACATCTATTACGCCGAAAAGCAGATCGAGAAAGCGCTGCCGAAGATGATCGGCAAGGCAACCGATCCGCAATTGAAGGCCGGATTCGAAAAACACCTCGAGCAGACCAAAGGCCATATCGAGCGCGTCGAACAGGTGTTCGAATTGCATGGCGTCAAGGCCAAGGAGGTCAACTGCCCGGCGATAGACGGCATTCTGGAGGAAGCCGACGATGTGAGCGGCGACGTCGACGACAAGGAGGTTCTAGACGCGGCGCTGATAGCGTCGGCGCAGGCGGTCGAACACTATGAGATGACCAGATATGGCACGCTCATCGCCTGGGCCAAGCAGCTTGGCCGCAGTGACTGCGCCAACGTATTGGCCAAGAACCTGAAAGAAGAGCAGGCGACCGATCGCAAGCTCACCGAAATGGCGGAAAGCAAGATCAACATGCAGGCTGCCGAGTAGACCGTCCCAGGTCATGATGAGATTGGTTGAAATCTCATCATGACCTAACCCTGTTGGAGCATGATTTTTTCCAAAGCCGGCACCAGTGCTGCGTTGAGTCGATCTCCATCGTTGTCCACGGAACTTTCATGACGGGCGAATCTGCCATCTCTCGCGATCTGCCGACGAGTGTAAAATCGTCTTTCGGCGTGGCGTTGAGCACGGCGCCGATGGAAGCAAAGGCTGCCGACACGTTGCCGGCCGATGCTGGCCGATGGCAATACGAACCCAAATGGGACGGGTTCCGCTGCCTGGCCTTTAAATCCGGCGCGGCCGTGGAGTTGCGTGCAAAATCCGGCAAGCCGTTAGGGCGGTATTTCCCGGAAGTCGTCGCGATGTTGCATGAACTGAAAACAAAAGAGTTCGTGGTCGATGGTGAGATCGTCATCGAAATTGCAGGCTCTCTTTCTTTCGACGCCTTGCAGATGCGGCTGCATCCGGCGGAAAGCAGGATCCGGAAACTGTCGGTCGCGACGCCGGCAAAGCTGATCCTCTTTGACATGTTGGCGACCTCCGAGGGCGCCTTGATGCAGCAGCCGCTCTCGGTTCGGCGCGCTGCACTCGAACTGTTCGTAAAGTCGGCCGCGCGAAAGGATCTCGAACTGTCTCGGGCGACGCGTGATTTGGCGGCGGCAGGCAGATGGCTTGGCCAATCCGGACAAGGTTCGACCGACGGGGTCGTTGCCAAGCTTCTCGATGACGAATATCGACCCGGCGAGCGCGCCATGGTCAAAGTCAAGCGCCTGCGCACGGCCGATTGTGTCGTCGGAGGGTTCCGCTACCTGGCGAATTCGCGTGAAGTCGGCTCCCTGTTGCTTGGCCTGTACAATGACCAGGGGCAACTCGACCATGTCGGGTTCACTTCGACGATCGCCCGGGAGGACAGGGCCAAGCTTACGCGACAACTTGAAGCTTTGCGATCGGCTCCTGGCTTCACGGGAAAAGCGCCGGGCGGTCCCAGTCGGTGGAGCACGGAAAGAAGCGGACAATGGGAGCCATTGCGGCCCGAACTGGTGGCGGAGGTGCGGTTCGATCATGTCACCGGCGATCGTTTCCGTCATGGCACCAAATTTCTGCGATGGCGTCCTGACAAAAGCCCGAAGCAATGCACGTTCGAACAGATACTTGGAAAATGAGGCTTGGCGAGGCGTCGACAGGTCCACACCATCGAGACCAAATCCGTCAAGCATTCGGCGCAGCCAAATCCAGTCGCATTTCACTGGCGATCTTGAACCCGGCGGCGAGATAAACGCCTTTGCAGGAGGATGCCGGACCAAACTCGTTGTTCAGTCTGTCACCACGCCTCGCTTTGGCGGATCACGGTTCTCGTCCGGATTAGGAACTGGCACTTCGTCGGGAAGAAGATCCGGCTCAGGCTCGCGTATGTCCGGCGTCCACGTCGGCGCATCCACTGGCGGCTCTTCGGTTGGCTCTGGTTTGGGGGGCACATCTATTCTCCGGGTTTCGCTTGGGCGTGGGGTTCGGCCCGCCACAGGTCGCGCGTCGCCGCGTCTGGAGGCGAAAGGGTCTTTTCACACCCCATGTATTTTTACCGATGGCCAGCGGTCCTGGGGCTTGTCGGCGCCCGATCAGAGTCCTGCGTTCCGGCTCCTTTGAGCGCAATGTTGGCATCCGCTGCCTCTGGCTCTTTGAGGACTGCCCTGTCGACGTTCTTGATCTCGGCCATAAGGCATCGTCCTTGGTGGCCAACGGGCAACCGCGAGAATTGTTCCGAGCTATTAAGGGCGGCTGGAGCTGCTGTGCGGACCTTCTGGCTGGGCAGTTATCAACTATGCTGTCTTGCGTTTCGGTGAGGCTCTCTTTGTGGATCTCGCCAGCCCTTCCTGTTTGAGGCTCTTCTTCAGCACCTCAGCGAGGTTGATGACATTCTCCTGTGGCCTTGGTGCGGGCTTCGGCAGCTTCTTGCCTTTGCGCTTTGCATCGATCATGGCGATCAGCGCGTCTTCATAGGTGTCTTCAAATTTCGAGGGATCGAAGGTCGTCACTTTTTTGTCAATAAGCATGCCGGCGATTTCGAGCAGATCGGGGTCGTATTTCTGCTTGGCCAATCCATCGAACACAGTGCTTTCCGAAACCATTTCGTTGTGGTTGCGAAGCTCGGTCATCACCATGCCCTTGCCATAGGGCTGAATCAGCACTTCGCGGCCGCGCTGGTAGAGCACCACGCAGGATCGAGCGGCCACGCCCTTGTTCTTCATGGCATCGCGGATCACTCCGTATGCTTCGATTGCGGCGCCGTCGGCCGGGATCAGATAGTAGGGCTTCTCGAGATAGCGCGTATCGATATCGTCAATCGATACGAATTCGCCGACTTCGAGCGTGTGCTTCGACGTCAGCTTCAACGCCTTTATGTCGTCAGGTTCGATCTGGAGAAATTCGTCTTTTTCGATCTCGAAACCCTTCACCTGATCCGCTGCATCCACCAGCTTTCCGGTCTCCTCGTCGGCGTAGACGCTCCTGACCGGCAGACCGTCCTTGCGGTTCAAAATCTTGAAATGGATCTTGGATGCTTCGCTGGTTGCGCCGACAATCTTCACGCCGCAAGTAACCGAACCAACCTTCAAGAAGCCCTTCCAGGCAGCACGTGGCGCGGCCATTTTGCGCTTATCCCGTTTCCAGCTAGGGCAACGCGTTTCCGTTCGAATTGTTCCTGCGGCGGGGGCTCGGTGCACGTCAATGTCCGGCGGGGAAGTCCTGTCGGTCTCGACAGCCGGGCCGGCGCCTGCATCCGCAGGAACCGAAAGCGCACCATGAACATTGTCAGACACAGGCAGGAGAGTGTCATGCAAGTCGTTCGGACCGAAGTGGTGAATGCCAGGGCGCCAGACGGGCAGTCGGTTCGCCGGGTGATATTTTGCGGCGAGGGCGGCGACTGCGTTACGGTGGACATGGCAAACGTCGGGATACATGCTGAAGATGACGTGCTTGCCCGCGCAAAGGCAATCCTGGTCCAGACAGCGACCTTTGATCTCGCAGCCAATGAATATGACGCGAGCAGCAACGGCAATTTCGACCAGGTCGAGATAACCTCTGCAAGCGACGGCGCCGGCGACGTATATGTCTTTGAGTATCGCGATGGCGAAACCAGCCGACGCATACCGCCGTCGAGGATGGCGAGCCTTGAGGCGGCCCGGTCCGAAGCTATCCGCTGCGCAATCGATCTTCTCGCCGACCTGCAGCCTGGCACGGACGCTCTGTCCGGCTGGCTCGTGAGGGTATCCAACGAAAACGGTGAATTGCTTTACACTGTTGATGTGGCTGAGGCCGATGCAGCGCGGCAGGCAGGCCAGTAACCCAAACCCGACGGAATCCACCAGTGGCCGCCCAAGGATTGATTCACGGACCAATAGGCGACGATGGCCTGCATCTGTGCGTCGACATGCAGCGCCTGTTTGCGCCGGGTGGACCTTGGCCCGTGCCGTGGGCTGAAAAGGTGGTCCCGGCGATCGAAGAACTGGTCGCCAGACATGCCAGCCGTACCCTGTTCACGCGCTTCATTCCTGCCGCCCGCCCGGGCGAGGCGCCGGGAATGTGGGCAAACTACTATCGTCGGTGGGCGGAGGTAACCCTTTCCAACATCGATCCGCGCCTGATCGAGCTGATGCCTCAACTTGCACGATTCGTGCCGCCGGCGACGGTGGTCGACAAACATGTCTATTCGCCCTGGACCGAGGGGCGGCTCGACGCGCTGCTGAGTGGCTCCGGCGTGCGTGCGCTCGTGATCACCGGTGGCGAAACCGACGTTTGCGTTCTCGCGACCGTGCTTGGCGCCATCGATCGTGGCTTTCGCGTCATTCTCGTCACCGATGCCATCTGCAGCTCTGCCGACCAGACCCATGACGCACTGATGGAAGTCTACCATTCCCGCTTCAGTGAGCAGATTGAGGCGGCCAGCATGGCGGAGGTGTTGGAGTGTTGGCCACAACTCACTCGCTGATCTGGGGGGCTTCAAGTGAAAGGGCCGACAATCGTCATTCTGGTCGGGCGGACTGTTTCAGTTGGCGGACGGCACTACAGTGAACCGGAAAACGTATATTAACGGCACGATTGCCTGATCTGCTCGCTCGCGTGAATCAGTGTCTGGAAGCGTACAAAGCCTTGCAGAGCTATCGACAGCGCGGCCAACCGTCATAGAATGGACAGGATACAGCGCCGAAGACTCGATGCCGGCATCTAGCAATCTTTGCGAGACATCCGGCGCCTCTGCCGTCGGCCTTCCGCTGGGAGGGTGATTTGCTGAAAAGCGAAGTCATTGACCTTGAAACCTAGTCGCTGGCAATCGCGCTGACGACATTGTGTCGACGGCGTTTGCGGTCGATGGAATCCGCGCAAGTTTCCTGAGTGTCGCTGCGACGACGAGGAATTGTCGGGCTTATGGTCCATGCCATGTCCGGCAAGAAAATTGCCGTGAGCTTCGACCACCGGGTGGCTGCCTCGCCTTCCGAGTTGCGCAACGCAATTCATGCCTCTCTGGCAATGGCAAACGGCTATGACGTGTCGTCGGCTGAAGCACGATAAATCCACAACCGCATCATGAAAATCCGGCGTTCAAACCAAGGCGCAACCGTCGGCCTGGAATTCACGGCACGATGGAACAAAATTGAAGATGCCGCGTTTGGGGTCTTGCGGCGCGATCCACCATTGGCCGCGGGGGCAACTTTATCCGTATAAATCCATAGGGCTGGGAGTGGCGCTGTGACCGTGCAGGCATCCAAGAAGCAATTGGACCGTCGAAGCATCCTGAATTCTCTGAAAGCCTTCCGGCGCGGCGATTTCTCCGTCCGCATCGACAATGTTTATGAAGGCCTCGATTCTGAGATAGCTGAGACTTTCAATGAGATCGCTGACCTCAACGACCAAGTGACGCGCGAGTTCGAGCGCTTGAGCCGGGTCGTCGGCAAGGAGGGGCGGATAGGCGAGCGCGGCCGGGTTCGCAATGCCACCGGCAGTTGGGAATCCAGTGTCCGTTCAGTCAATGATCTCATCGAAGACATGGTTCAGCCAACGGCTGAGGTTGCGCGCGTTATCGGCGCCGTCGCCAAGGGCGACCTTTCGCAGACCATGATGGTCGAAATTGATGGCCGACCGCTGCGCGGCGAATTCCTGCGCATCGGCAAGATCGTCAACACCATGGTCGGCCAGTTGGCCTCCTTCGCCTCTGAGGTGACGCGCGTGGCGCGCGAGGTCGGTACGGAAGGCAAGCTCGGCGGCCAAGCCCGGGTCAAGGGCGTCGCCGGCACGTGGAAAGATCTGACCGACAACGTCAACGCGATGGCCACGAACCTGACCGGGCAAGTGCGCAACATCGCGGAGGTTACGACGGCGGTCGCGTCGGGCGACCTGTCGAAGAAGATCACAGTCGATGTCAAGGGCGAAATCCTAGAACTGAAGAACACCATCAACACGATGGTGGACCAGCTTAATTCCTTCGCTTCGGAAGTGACGCGCGTGGCGCGCGAGGTCGGCACTGAAGGCAAGCTTGGCGGCCAGGCGCGCGTTGAGGGTGTTGGTGGTACGTGGAAGGATCTGACCGACAATGTGAATTCCATGGCCGAGAACCTGACTGGCCAGGTGCGCAACATCGCCGAAGTGACGACCGCGGTGGCTTTGGGCGACCTGTCGAAGAAGATTACGGTGGACGTGAAGGGCGAGATTCTCGAGCTGAAATCCACGATAAACACGATGGTGGACCAGCTGAATTCATTCGCGGGCGAGGTCACGCGCGTGGCACGCGAGGTTGGCACCGAAGGCAAGCTTGGCGGCCAGGCGCAGGTGCGCGGCGTCGCCGGCACCTGGAAGGACCTCACCGACAACGTCAACTCGATGGCCGAGAACCTGACCGGTCAGGTGCGCAATATCGCCGAGGTGACCACGGCGGTCGCGTCGGGCGATCTGTCCAAGAAGATCACGGTCGCCGTGCAAGGCGAAATCCTGGAACTCAAGGACACCATCAACACGATGGTCGACCAACTGAACTCCTTTGCCTCGGAAGTGACGCGCGTGGCACGCGAGGTCGGCACCGAAGGCAAGCTGGGCGGCCAGGCAGAGGTGAGGGGCGTCGGCGGCACATGGAAGGATTTGACCGACAACGTCAATCTCATGGCCGCCAACCTGACTGGCCAGGTTCGAAACATCGCAGAAGTCACCACCGCCGTGGCGCGCGGCGACCTGTCGAAGAAGATCACCGTCGACGTCAAAGGCGAGATCCTGGAGCTCAAGGACACCGTCAACACGATGGTCGACCAACTGAACTCCTTCGCCTCTGAGGTCACGCGTGTGGCCCGCGAAGTGGGATCGGAAGGCAAGCTTGGTGGCCAGGCGCATGTCGAAGGCGTCGGTGGCACCTGGAAGGATCTGACCGACAACGTCAACGCCATGGCCGGCAATTTGACGGTGCAGTTGCGTGACGTGTCGAAGGTGGCAACGGCCATCGCGACCGGCGACTTGACCCAGAAGATCACCGTCGACGCGCTGGGCGAGATCTTGCAGATCAAGGACGTCATCAACACGATGGTCGACCAGCTCAATTCCTTCGCTTCGGAAGTGACACGTGTGGCGCGCGAGGTCGGCTCCGATGGCAAGCTCGGCGGCCAGGCCCAGGTGCGCGGCATCGGCGGCACGTGGAAGGATCTGACCGAAAACGTCAACGCCATGGCGGCCAACCTGACCGGCCAGGTGCGCAACATCGCCGAGGTAACCACCGCCGTGGCGCTCGGGGACCTTTCGAAGAAGATCACCGTCGATGTCCGCGGCGAGATCCTGGAGCTGAAGGACACCATCAACACAATGGTGGACCAGCTTAATTCCTTCGCTTCGGAAGTCACGCGCGTGGCACGCGAGGTCGGCACGGAAGGCAAGTTGGGAGGCCAGGCGCAGGTGCGCGGCGTTGCCGGCACGTGGAAGGATCTCACAGACAATGTGAACTCGATGGCCGAGAATCTGACCGGCCAGGTGCGCAACATCGCCGAAGTCACGACCGCCGTGGCGCGCGGCGACCTGTCGAAGAAGATCACCGTCGATGTGAAGGGCGAAATCCTGGAGCTCAAGTCGACCATCAACACCATGGTGGACCAGTTGAACTCCTTCGCCGGCGAGGTCACCCGAGTCGCGCGTGAGGTTGGCACCGAGGGCAAGCTTGGTGGCCAGGCGCGCGTCGAAGGTGTTGCCGGTACCTGGAAGGACCTGACCGACAACGTCAACCTGATGGCGACGAACTTGACCAATCAGGTGCGCGGCATCGCCGATGTCGTGACGGCGGTCGCGCAAGGCAATCTCAGGCGCAAACTGACGGTCGACGCGAAGGGAGAGATCGCCCTGCTGGCCGACACCATCAACGGCATGATCGAGACGCTTGCCACCTTTGCCGACCAGGTGACCAACGTCGCCCGTGAGGTGGGCATCGAGGGCAAGCTCGGCGGTCAGGCGCGTGTGCCAGGTGCCGCCGGCCTCTGGCGCGACCTCACCGACAACGTCAATCAACTCGCTGCCAATCTGACCACCCAGGTGCGTGCCATCGCCGAGGTTTCGACGGCGGTGACCAAGGGCGATCTTACCCGTTCGATCAGCGTCGAAGCGTCCGGCGAGGTCGCCGCGCTAAAAGACAACATCAACGAAATGATCCGCAATCTGAAGGATCAGACGCTGAAGAATGCCGAGCAGGACTGGTTGAAGACCAATCTCGCCCGGTTTTCGCGCATGCTGCAAGGCGAGCGCGATCTTGCCACCGTCTCGCGGCTCATCATGTCCGAACTCGCTCCTCTGGTGAACGCCCAGTATGGGGTGTTCTACGTCACCAATCGCGACGAGGAGGAATCCTATCTTGAGCTGGCGGCTTCCTATGGCGCCGAGAGCAAAGCTGCCATCAAGCAGCGGCTTGATCTGCGAGAGGGCCTGGTTGGGCAAAGTGCCGCCGACAAGCGCGCCATCATGCTGGACAATGTGCCGCCAGAATTCCTTCGGGTCACATCTGGTCTTGGCAGCGCCTCGCCAGCCAATGTCATCATCCTGCCTGCCCTGTTCGAGGATGAAGTCAAAGCCGTCATCGAGCTCGCCTCGTTCGGCGAGTTTCGTGACACACACCAGTCGTTCCTCAACCAGCTCATGGAATCCGTCGGCATCGTTCTCAACACCATCGCTGCGACGATGCGCACGGAGGGCCTGCTCAAGCAGTCGCAACTGCTGACGTCGGAATTGCAAGCGCGTCAAACCGAGCTGACAAAAAAGCAGGAAGAGCTGCATGCGACGAACGAGGAGCTGCAGGAAAAGGCGCAGCTGCTCGAGAACGAAAAGAAGCAGGTCGAAAACAAGAATCTCGAAATCGAGATGGCGCGACGCGCGCTGGAGGAGAAAGCCGAGCAACTGGCACTCACGTCGAAATACAAGTCCGAGTTCCTGGCCAATATGAGCCACGAACTGCGCACGCCGCTCAATTCGCTGCTCATTTTGTCAAACCTGCTGGCGACCAACCAGCACGGCAACCTCAACGAAAAACAGGTAGAGTTCGCCCGCACCATCAATTCGGCAGGAACCGATCTTCTCAGCCTCATCAACGATATCCTCGATCTGTCGAAGATCGAGTCGGGCACTGTTTCCATCGACATCAACGATATGCCGGTGACGCATCTTCGCCAGCATATGGAACGAACTTTTCGTCAGCTGGCAGCCGACAAGGGACTTGGCTTCACCATCAAGGTCGATCCGGCGCTTCCCGACACGGTCCGCACAGATGAGAAACGCTTGCAGCAGATTGTCCTCAACCTGCTTTCCAACGCATTCAAATTCACCTCGGAAGGCGAGGTCAGCCTGAACTTCCGGGTTGAAAAGGCCGGCCGCCGCAATGGCGCGACGCAGCCGGTGAAGGCTCTCGCGATCGCCGTCACCGACACCGGCATTGGCATTCCAGAAGACAAACAGAAGCTGATTTTCGAGGCCTTCCAGCAGGCCGACGGCACCACCAGCCGCAAGTATGGCGGCACCGGCCTTGGGCTCTCGATCAGCCGCGAGATCGCTCGCTTGCTTGGCGGCGAATTGCGGGTCGAAAGCACGCCGGGCAAGGGGTCGACATTTACCCTCATCATCCCGTTCGACGGCCCCCGCGTGACGACAGTACAGTCGACCCTGGCTCCGGCGGCGGAGGCGGTTACTGCGACAGCTCTGCTCAGCAGTCCGGCCTCGGCAGAGCTGATCGACGACCGCGATTCAATCCTACCCACCGATCGGATCGTGTTGATCGTCGAGGACGACCCGACCTTTGGCGGGTTGCTGCTCGGCCTCGCCCGGTCAGCCGGGCTGAAAGGCGTTCTGTCGAATGCAGGTTCCGGCACGCTGGCATTGGCCCGCAAGCTCGTTCCCGACGCAATCACGCTTGATCTCGGGCTTTCGGATATCGATGGCTGGGTGCTTTTCGATCTGCTGCGGCATGACCAGAAGACGAGGGGAATTCCCATCCATGTCATCTCGGGTGCCGAAGACATCGACAGTCTCGCACGCAAGGGGGCGTCCAGCATTTCCACCAAGCCCGTTTCCTCGGACGAGCTGATGAAGGTGTTTCAGGATATCCACTCGAAGAAGCTCCGCGTTCAGCGCCGCGTTCTGGTCGTGGACCCTGACCCGGAGCGGCGTCTGGCGCTGGTCGAGGCAATCCGCGACGGCGTAACGTCGGTCACCGCGATCGGTCGAGTTGCGGCAAATGCAGAAGACGTTGGCCTCGCCTCCTATGATGCCGTCGTGCTCGGCTTTGGACGCTCCGCCAAGGACAACGCAAAGGCGCTGGACGAGATCACCGGCCACTTCGGCGAAGCCTTGCCGCAGCTGCTGTTCTTTACGCCTCACCCGGACGCGCTTGAACAGGTACTGGCGTTGAACCCGGCCTTGGCGGAAGCACCGCGGGCGGAGAACTTCGCTCAATTGGCGCTGCATATTTCGGCAACGCTGCCGGGAGAAGGTCGCCAAGAGGCCTGGGCAGGAACTGAACACAACGGCAAGTCCGATCTCGCCGGGGCGAAAGTTCTCATCGTCGATGACGACATTCGCAATATCTATTCGCTCACCAGTGTTCTGGAGACCTATGACATACAGGTTCTGCATGCCGAGCGGGGCCGTGATGGCATCGCGCTTCTTGAACAGGCGCCCGATGTCGACGTGGCATTGATCGATATCATGATGCCGGAGATGGACGGCTACGAGACGATGCGGCGGATTCGCGGCACACCGGCGATTGCTCATATCCCGCTGATTTCCGTCACCGCAAAGGCGATGAAGGGGGATCGGCAAAAATGTCTGGATGCCGGGGCTTCCGACTACATCGCCAAACCCGTCGACCTGGATCTCCTGCTGGCACTGCTTCGTGTCTGGATCGGGCGTGCCCGATCCCGTGTCGAGAGCCCGGAAAAACTTCTCCTGGCAGCGAACTGACGGCCGTTCGATGCAAAAGCTGGCAAGAAACAGGGTAAGGAAACTTGAGGTGGCAGCTCTTGCCGAAGGGCCGGCAAGAGCCCGCATCCTGGCGGTGGACGACGATGAGCGCAATCTGCTGGCGATCAGCGAAGTGCTCGCGACTGTCGGAGAGGTCATCTGCGCCCAATCGGGCGAAGAGGCTCTGCGCTTTCTGCTGAAAGAGGAGTTCGCCGTCATTCTCCTGGATGTCCTCATGCCAGGGTTGGACGGGTATGAAACGGCCGCACTTATCCGCCAGCGCGAGCAATCCAAGCGCACCCCAATCATCTTCTTGACCGCCATCAACAAGGAGGATGCGCATATGCTGCGCGGCTATGATGCCGGCGCGGTCGACTATGTGTTCAAGCCATTCGATCCGATCATGCTGCGTTCGAAAGTCGCGGTTTTCGTCGAACTCCACGAGAAGACGCTCGAGATCCAGCGCAAGGCGGAGGTCGAGCAGGGACTATTGGCGCAGGCGTTGCAGGCGCACAAGGACAAGCTTCAGGCCGAACGCGCGCTGCGCAGCGCCGAGCAACGGCAGGATGCCATCCTGAATTCGTTGCCGGTCTGCTTTCATGCTCGGGCAGCCGAGCCACCCTTCGCGGCGCGCTTTGTTACCGAGGGCGTCGAGCGCTTGACCGGCTTTGCGCCTGAATACCTGACATCGGATCCGGAGTTCGGTCTCAGCCGCGTTCATCCCGACGACCTGCCGCGATTGAAGCAAGCGCTGCTGGCGGCCAAAACCACCGGCTCCTATACGTGCGAGTTCCGCTGGCATTGCGCCAATGGCGAGTATCGCATCTTTCTCGACCAGGGCGTGATGTCGGACGGCTCAGATGGCCGTGAACCGGAAATTATCGGCACATTGCTTGACATCACCGAGCGGCGCGGTCTTGAGGATCAGCTGCTTCAATCCCAGCGCATCGACGCTATCGGCAAGCTAACCGGCGGCCTGGCGCATGATTTCAACAACCTGCTCGCCGCAATTCTCAGTGGGTTAGGGCTGCTTGAACGCCGGGCTACGTTGGATGATCAGGCGCAACAGGTACTCGACCTGACGCGGCGTTCTGCAAAACAAGGCGCTGACCTTGTCGCGCGAATGCTGGCATTCTCGCGGCGCCAGACCCTGAAGCCGGAAGCGGTGCGCCTTGCTGCGCTGGGCGACACGATGAACGGATTGGTGGCGCCCGTGCTGGGGGGGTTGATCCGTTTCGACTGGCAGATCGATGACACGATCTGGCCGGTGCATGTCGATGCAGGCCAACTTGAATTGGCCTTGATGAATC
This sequence comes from Mesorhizobium sp. M0062, assembly GCF_040323125.1. NCBI lineage: Bacteria > Pseudomonadati > Pseudomonadota > Alphaproteobacteria > Hyphomicrobiales > Phyllobacteriaceae > Mesorhizobium > Mesorhizobium sp. M0062. The sequence goes on along the minus strand of NZ_JAMYUO010000008.1, from coordinate 104,627 downwards.
TGGTTTTCAACGCGCGTGACGCCATGCCCTCTGGCGGGACAATAACCGTGCATGCGCAGAATCGATCGATCGGGACGCCAACAGAGGATATTCCGCCGGGCGACTATGTCATGATCGCCGTCAAGGACACCGGATCCGGCATACCTCCCGATCTTGTCGCCAAGGTCGTCGAACCGTTCTTCACCACCAAGCCGGTCGGTAAGGGAACGGGCCTCGGCCTCAGCACGGTCTACGGCTTCATGAAGCAGTCAGGTGGGACACTTCGCATAGAAAGCGTCGTCAACCGCGGAACTACCATGCAACTCTGGCTGCCACGATCGACCGAACAGCCGGTCGATCCTGTGGTGGAACCCGACATTGAACGAGCGTTCGCCGATGCCGGGATGGAGCACCCATCAATCCTCCTGATCGACGACAGCCATGTTTTGCGGCAATTGACCGCCGAGTCCCTTCGCCAACGTGGTTTCGAGGTGACCTGCGCGGGAGGAGGGGCGGAGGCGCTGGCCATGATGGAGCGCACTCCCAACCAGTTCGACGTCATTATCACCGACTTCGCCATGCCACTCGTATCCGGCGTCGACGTGATCCGCTTCGCGCGCAATTTGCGCTCGGACTGGCCAGCGGTCATGATCACGGGCTATGCCGATGCCCGGGAGATTGCCGATCGGCCGGCCGACGTGCCCTTGCTCGGCAAGCCCTTCCGCGACGAGGATCTGTTCGAAGCGATTTTCCTCGCGATAGAGAATGCGGCCCCCCAAAGGATCAAAACCGGCTAGCGCTTAGGGCTTGTCGACGGTCTGGCCACGTCGGCAGGCCGGGCAGATCGAGACCGCACTTTCGGGGCACGGCGACAAGGGCCGCATTCCTGATCGGCAATCTAGGTCATTCGCAACAGGCGGCGCTACCAGCGCTCCTCGGTGTCGCGGTCCGGTAGGTCTATTCCGCAGCACACCCAACCAAGGCGCTGCGCTGAACCGTAGTTGTACCGAGGCACCAGGTGAGCCGGATCATCGAAGGTACCGACGTGCAGCGCGATCTCGGTTGGCGACGCGTCGTAGCAAAGGCTGAGCGGCGACCCGCATTCTGGGCAGAAGCCTCTTTGTGCGATCGGCGAAGACCTTCGATATGTTGGCGTTCCGGAATTCCAGGTCAGGCTTTGGCAGGGCATCCAGGCAAGAACTGCAAACGCGCTGCCGGTCGCTCGTCTGCACATATCGCAGTGGCAGTAGTGAGCCCTCGGTTCGATCCCGGCGCTGAATCGGATCCTGCCACAGAGACATCCGCCCTTGATGGCCAAGGAGCCGGGTAGGCGCTTGCCAACCTCACGCATTAACATCGATCAAGGCGGCGCCGAACGCTCCGATCGCAGTCAAAGAGGCACTGCCGATGTTCTTGTCGGCGATGTTCTTGTCGGTTGCGAAGGCGGTCAGCGCGGCGAAGCCTTCGTCGCCGAGGTCGAGCACCACGACGAAAATTCTTTGCCCGCTGACCTGATTGACGAGCTTGGGTTTCATGGCGTTCCGAACCTGTTGCGGGGCAGTTAATGGGCATGGTGCTCGGCATTCCGCTTGCGTGTTGCCGCTGCCTTCTTTGCCGATTCCGATCGGCTTGCGGCTGACCGTGAAGCCGATGCCTTGCCGCCGCTTTTCCCACCCTTGTGGGCCGCGGGGTGTCCGGTGTGTTTACCACGACCCGGCCGCCTTCTTTCTTGCCGCCGCCATCGTCCTTGTTGACGGTCGCCCATGCCCGGCGCTCGGATTCCTTCTCGGAAACACCGCGCTTCTCATAGCCTGCGGCAATGTGGTCGGCTTTGCGTTCCTGTTTGTCGCTGTATTTCGATTTGTCGCCTCGTGGCATGGTCGTTCTCCAATGATGTTTGAACGGTATGCCGGCGGGAGAGTTCCAAGCGGAAATTCAGAAAATTGAAAACGCGAGCGAGGATTTCGGCCAACACGGAGCGCTATTGCTCCGGAGCCGTGGCGGGTGCCGTGTAGCGGCGGCGCACGGCACCGATCACGCGTTTCTTGAAGCGATCGAGCGCGGCAAGCGTCTCCCTGGAGACGACGTCGTCGCGTGCCGTCTACTCGGTAGCCCAATGCAATGAAATACGTTCCGCGACCTCAGTAGCCACCGACCACCGGCAGGATCTCTCCCGTGATGTAACTCGAGCAATGCGACGAGGCGAGGAACACGTAAGCCGGGGCAAGTTCTTCCGGTTGCGCTGGCCGTTTCATCGGCGTATCCGCGCCGAATTTCGAGACGTCGTCGGCTTCCTTGTCCGAAGGGTTGAGCGGCGTCCACACCGGACCTGGCGCGACCGCGTTTACCCGGATGCCCTTGCCGATCAGATTGCCCGAAAGCGCTCGCGTGAAGGCATGAATGCCGCCCTTGGTCATCGAATAGTCAACCAGTTGCTTGGAACCGTCGATGCCGGTCACCGAACCGGTATTGATGATCGCGGAGCCCGGCTCCATGTGCGGCACGCTCTCCTGCGCCATATGAAAATAGCCGTAAAGATTGGTCTTCAGCGTCGTGTCGAAATGTTCCTCGGTCAGGTCGTTGAAGTCACTGGAATGGATTTGGAAAGCGGCGTTGTTGACCAGCACGTCGATCCTGCCGAATTTTTCGACCGTCAGCGCCACGGCGTTGCGGCAATGCTCGCGTTCACTGACATCGGCTTTTATCAGTATGCAACGCCGGCCTTCCTTTTCGACGGCGTTTTTGGTCGCTTCGGCGTCTCTGTCTTCACTCAAGTATACGATCGCAATGTCGGCGCCCTCGCGGGCGAACAAGACTGCCACCGAACGGCCGATGCCGGAATCACCACCCGTGATAAGCGCTACCTTGTCGTCGAGTTTTTTCGATCCGAGGTAGTAAGGCGCATCGTAGAGCGGAGCGGGCTCGATCGCCCATTCATGCCCCGGTTTGGGTTGATGCTGCTCGGGAAAAGGTGGCTCGGGATATTTGCGGGCGCCGGCTTGCATCGCTTGTTGCATTTTGCCATTGCTCTTCGTCTCGTCTTTGGCGTCGATACCACGCTGGATATGGCGTTGCTTGGCGGCTTCGGCTGAAGTCTGCGACTTAGTCTGCATGGCTTTCTCCTGTGCTCGGAGAAGGAACAACGCATGCCGGGCAAAAAAGTTTGCGGAAATGTCTCGATCCCGAAAGGGCTCGCCATTGCGAACAGCCTGCGAGGGGCGTGGAGCATTGGTCGTCAATAAGATCGGAATTGCCATGCCGGTGGCGTTCAGACAAACACCACATTCATTACCCGCTCAAAGCACGCTCTTTTCAGAACCATAGGGTTTGAAACGCAAGCAGAGTAACGCCGGCCGCAGCGACGATGGCATTTATGAATGCGATCATAGTCGCTGCAGTGGTCAGGTACGCCAGGAGAGGCCCAGTACGAAGAGAAGGTTCGGCGTCATTTTCGGGCCAGCGACCGAATTCCTTGGAAAACTGGAAGGCAGCCTCGTCGCCCAAAGTTCGATAGTAGGCTCTGATCCGGGCAATGCCGATATGGGCCTGCATGTTCTCAGCGGCGATGTCGACCAACCTCAAGACGGTAAAGGCACCCAGTAAAAAGACCGATGGCAGCACAACCGCGACAAACGGCAGGAAGAACTCGGAGGACTGCGTAACAAAGCCCGTTGCCACCAGAGCGCTCGACAGAGACATAATGTAGATGGTCGTTCGCGACGCCATTTCACTTATGGACGTGCTGATCGCTGTCTGCTGCACGAAATGCTCTGTCGTCAGGGCCGCGAGAAACGAAGCATCGGGTGTCGGCGTGTCGGCCATGGAGTATGCTCCTGTCGGGTCGACCTGAGTTTTTCTTCGATATAGTGCTTGCGAGGCTGGCCGCCACTGGATGCTCCCGACGTCTGACCCATGCCGGTTTTATTGTGCCATATCCAGCGAGCCCGCATCACCGATCAAAAAGGGCCGATCATGTGGTCAGCAGATGCTGGCCATATCGCAGGCGAAATGTCTGCCGTGGTCAATCTGTGTGGCCTTTTGGGGATCCGGGTCGAAGCGCATTCGCGGCGCGGTTGCAGTTGGGAGCGGTTCCGCGGCGGCGCTGATGCGAATTCGCGCATTCGTGGCAGCGGCCTCGAAACAAATTCGGTCCCTAGGCCGGCAACGCGAATTCACCGGCAGGTTCAATGGTGCGGGCTTGCGGGCCAAACTTTTCGGTGGCGAAGCCCATGACCACGTCCACCAGACTCATAAATCAGCAGCCCGGATCCTGCCTACTGCGGCATCTCCAGTCCCTGCCGCAATCCTGTCGCCACGACTGAGACCCTGAACTTTCCGGCGAGTGCCCGGTCGAATATGGCGCCGACGATGATGTCGGCGTCGGCGTCGACCTCCTCGCGGATGCGGGTGGCGGCCTCATCGACTTCGAACAGCGTCATGTCCATGCCGCCCGAGATCGAGACCAGGACGCCCTTGGCGCCGATCATCGAGGCTTCGTCGAGAAGCGGGTTTGCTATCGCCGCTTCGGCGGCCTTCCTGGCGCGGTCCTCGCCCGTGGCTTCCCCGGTACCCATCATTGCGCGGCCCATGTCGCGCATCACCGACTTCACGTCGGCGAAGTCGAGATTGATCAGCCCCTCCTTGACGATGAGATCGGTTATGCAGCCGACGCCGGAATAAAGGACGCGATCAGCCATGGCGAAGGCGTCCGCGAAAGTCGTCTTTGCGTCGGCGATCCTGAAGAGGTTCTGGTTCGGAATAACGATCACGGTATCGGCGCATTCGCGAAGCTGCTCAATGCCCTCTTCGGCGGCTTGCATGCGGCGCTTCCCTTCGAAGGTGAACGGCTTGGTGACGACCGCCACCGTCAGGATGCCGGCTGCCCGTGCAGCGTTCGCTATGACAGGCGCGGCACCGGTTCCAGTTCCGCCTCCCATGCCGGCGGTCACGAAGCACATATGGGTTCCCGCAAGGTGGTCCCTGATCTCGTCGATCGATTCCTCGGCTGCCGCGCGGCCGACCGCGGGCAGCGACCCGGCGCCCAGGCCTTCCGTGACATGGGCGCCCAGCTGGATCAGCCGCGATGCTTTCGACATGGTCAGTGCCTGGGCATCGGTGTTGGCGACGATGAACTCCGCACCCTGCAGATTTTCGGCAATCATGTTGTTGACCGCGTTGCCGCCGCCACCGCCGACACCAATAACGGTTATCTTCGGCCGCATTTCAGAGATGACGGGCCTTGCCGCGGTGCTCATCGTCTTGTTCTCCTTGGAATTGGTCGACAAAAGGTTCCCGGAACGCGCCGCTTGAACACGCCAGGTGCAAGAATCAGGTTCTATCGCCTTGGCACAGGGAATCAGAGGGTGAACTTTGCGGCAAGACAAGATGTGGGACTTGTACCATATACGCCTGCACGAACCGACCTTTTGAATGGGTCTCCAGTCCGATGTTCCGGAATTCGCTCGGCCGATCGACTCCTGAGACTTACCGGATCGGCATCTTGCCGCCAAACAATGGCTGATGGGCCCGCATCAGGGCGGCAATCCGGTCGGCAACCTTTCGTACCGGCGGGGAGTGGCGTTCCTCATGATGGGTGACAATCCACTGGTCGGTTTCGAGTTCGGGGATAGGCTGAGCGACGCGAACCAACCGCGGATCGCTGTCACCGACAAAGCACGGAAAGACGGAAAGGCCGGCGCCGGCGGCCACCAGTTCGCGCACTGAATGGGTGTTGTTGCCGCGCACGGCGATGCGATCGCCGTGATGGGCTTGCAGCCAGCGCGCCGAGGCAATGTTTGCCCCTTCGCCGGTGACGCCGACGAACAAGCCGGCGGCGATGCCGTTGATCAGGTGGCGTCCGGAATAGATGGCATAGGCGACCTTGCCGCTCTGGCGGCCGGCCAGCCACTGTTCGGTTGGGCGCTCGCTGCGGATGCCGATATCGGCGGCGCGGCGACCGATGTCGACCCGGTCGGTGGTGGTGACGAGTTCCACCCTGATGCCGTCATCGACGGTCCAGATTTCGCCGATATGGGCCGAAACGAAGGCCGAGGTCCAAGGCCCGGCCGAGACGCGGACAATGCGGTCGGGCAGGTTTCCCTCGCGCCAGCGGGTTAGCGACTGCATTGCTGCTTCGACGTCTTCGGCGCGCCGCAGCAGTTCTTCACCGACCGGGGTTAGTCGGTAGCCGGTCTGCTGACGTACGAACAGCGCTTCGCCGATCTGCTTTTCGAGCGCGGTGACGCGTCGTCCGAGTGTGGCTGCGCTGAGGCGCGTGGTTGCCGTAGCCGCGCTCAGGCCACCCAGCCGCGCAACGTGGAGAAACAACCTCAGATCGTCCCAGCCAATATCCATTTTGCAGAAATGAAAAACTCCTTGCGACCGTGGCTGTAGCGCGAAGCGGACATCATGCGCAAGTATGCAGCCATTGGAGGGTTGGATAATCCTGCCCTGGCAGGAAAATGACAGGCACGCCTCGGTGGCCAGGAAGTCAGCCCAATCCGTTCGATCGTGCATACGCTTTGCGCGATTGCTTTGCGTTTTCGACCAACTCAAGAGCGTGAGGTATTTCGCTCACCAAGGAGACGATCATGTTGCATGCACTTCGACACCGTTTCGCCCGATGGCTTGCCTATCGCCAGACGCTTGCGAGCTTGAGGCGGCTTCCAGACAGCATATTGGCGGATGCGGGCCTTCCTCGCGAAGAGATCCGCGAGCGTGCCCGCGACGCCAGCCTGCGTCGCTGAGATTGGAGGCGGGCATGCAGAGAATGGAGCCGGCGGCGAGAAGCAATCAGGCGTCGTCTCCTCACTGCTGAGCTGCGGCTGAATTGTGCCAATGCAGTGGCCATGCTTGATGCGGCCGCAGTTTCGCTCCACATCGAAAGGGATGAAGACCGAGACATCCGAGCGGCGGCGGACTTTGCTGTGGGCCTTGCCCGCATCGCTGGTCCTGCACGCGCTTATCACTGCGTTCCTGGTCTACGGCCTGCCCATTCCTCCCGAGCAGCCGCAGGAGGAGCAACCGGTGAACGTCGCGCTCGTGCCGCCGCCCGAACCACCTGAAGCGCAAAAGCAACCGGAATCGAAAGTAGAAGAGCCTGTAGCGGAAAAGCCGCCGGCGCTCGAGGTGCTGAAACCTGTATTCCAGTTCGGCGACAAGGATACCGGCCCCAGGAAATCCCTGGATGGAGCCAGCGCGCAGGATAATTCGCCGACACCGGTCAAGGACAAGGATACGAAGCCGCCAGGTGAGGCGAAGGACGTCGAGAGCAAACCCGCCGCGTCGCCAGACTCCGGGGAGCCGGCGGGTACGACCAAGACCGAGGAGAAGCCGGCAACCGCAGCCTCCGAGCCGACCCAGGAGAAGCAGGCAACCGAGGACGCGAGCAAGCAGGGCGCAGACAAACAAGAGCCGCAAGATGCTGACAAGCAGGCAGCCGCGACGCCGTTGGCCGCCCCCGGCGACGATGGTGAGATCGAGCTTCCTGCATCAGCCCAGGCGCCGAAGGCCAGGCCCGAAAACGCGCCGAAGCGCAGCCCTGCAAAGGTCTCGAAGCCTGGAAGCGGAGGCGCCAGGAAGCCTAGCTCCACGGAGGTGGCCTCAGCCGGGGCTTACTCGGGCCTTCCGGGCGTCCGCGAGCTCTTCTCGCACGGCGCTACCGGCAATGCATTCGGCACCACCGCGACTGACGGCATGTCTCGCGGTGAGCGCGTTGCCACACTTTGCGCCAACGTGTTGGCCGAGGAGCTGAAGGGCGCCGAGTTTTCTCCCGAGTGGCTACCAATGAGACCGCTGAAGTCGGGCAATATTGTTATAGATCCGGATGCGGCCTTTCGCGCAACGATCGGATGGTACCATGTGAGCTTCCGGTGTGAGGTCGACACCGACGCGACGCGAGTGTTGTCCTTCGACTCCCGTGTCGGGTCTGCCGCCTCGCCAGCCGAAAGCGCTCAGCTTGAACAGGAACTTCGCCGGCAGCATTCGGGGGGATAGCCTGCGCGTTATCATGCCCACGCGCTGGGCGACTGGTTTATGTAACACCAAGGCGCTGTGATTGGGTGCCGCGTGGTTGCATCTCAATCCGCCGGGCGGTTGGCCTTGCGCCACTCCTCATATTCGCCGCGGGCATCGTCATGCAGCGGATAGTAGCGCTGCAGCGGTGCGCCCTGCATCAGCTTCTCTCGCGAGAACTCTTCCCAATCATGATGCTTCTGGGATTCTTCGATCACCTTTGCGGCCATTGCGACGGGAAGCACAACCGCCCCGTCGTCGTCCGCCACTATGATGTCGCCGGGGATCACCGTGACACCGCCGCAGGCGATCGGAACGTTGACGGCGTTCGGATAGATGCTGGTTTGCACATGGTAGTTGGGCGTCCAGCCGCGCAGCCATAGCGGCAGATCGAGCTTTTCCACATTCGGCCGGTCGCGCATGCATCCATCAATGACGATGCCCGCGCCGCCTCTGCCCTTGAAATATGTCGACATCATATCGCCGAAGACGCCCGAGCTCATGTCACCGCGCGCGTCGACGACGACCACATCGCCTTCCTGCGCGTGATAGAGCACGTGCCGGTGCAGTTGCGTTTCCGGGTCGGCGTATTCTCCCTCGCTGAAGAGGTCCGGCCGCTGCGGCAGGAACTGCAGCGTCAGCGCCGGCCCGACGATCGACTTCCCACGGTTCTGCGCCACCGGACCGACCATGTGGGGATTGCGGAAACCCATATGGCCAAGCGTGCCGGCAACCGTCGCGGCGCCGATTTCCCTCAGGGCGTCAATGAGGTCTTTGGGCGGCCGCGTGATGTCAGGGGTATGCGTCATTGTGGACTCCGGATGAAAGGGGACTACCAGTTCGTAACAGACCCGTCGCGGCGCTTCAGGTGAGGCGCTTCCCAGAAACGAAAAGCCTCCGCCTGGACCGCCGCTTCGTTGACCTCGACGCCAAGCCCCGGCAGGTCGCTGACCGGATAGTAGGCGCCATCGAGCCGTGGCTGCACGGGGAAGAAGTCGGAATTGTCGAAGCCCAGCTTCGTCTCGGGTTCCCTGGTCTCGAGCCACGCGAAGTTGGGTACCGCGGCGGCGAGATGCAGGGTCGCGGCCGTGCACACCGGACCAAGCGGATTGTGCGGCATCAGGTCGACATAGTGCGCCTCGCTCCAGCCGGCGACTTTCATCGCCTCGGTGAGCCCGCCGACATTGCAGACATCGAGACGGTTGAACTGATGGATGCCGCGCTCGATGTAGGGCAGGAACTGCCACTTGCTGGCAAATTCCTCGCCGATGGCAAAGGGAATGTCGGTCATCCTGCGCAGGGATTCGTAGGCTTCAGGTGTCTCGTCGCGGATCGGCTCCTCGAGAAAATCAAGCACGCCGCGGCCGAGCTTGTTGCAGAAGCTCGCCGCCTCTGCCACCGACAGCCGATGATGATAGTCGATGCCGAGGACGACGTCGTCGCCCAGCGCCTCGCGCGCCTTGTTCAGCATGCTCGCGGTAGCGCCGATCGACTCTCGGGGTTCGAAGATGTCCCTGCTGCTTTGCCCTGCGGGGAAGAAGCGGATCGCCTGCCACCCCCGTGCGCGCAGCTCCCGGGCTCGTTCGATGGCGACGTCGCCCTCGGCCTCGTCTCCGGTCGAGGCGAAGGTGGGGATGCGGTCGCGCTGCTTGCCGCCCAGCAATTCGTAGACAGGCACCCCCAGCGCCTTGCCCTTGATGTCGTGCAGGGCGACGTCAATGGCGGAAATCGCCGCCTGCAGAACGCGCCCGCCTTCGAAGTACTGGCTGCGATATGCCTCCTGCCAGATCCGCCCGATCTGCATGGGGTCGCGGCCGATGAGAAACTCACGATAATGCTCGACCGCGCCGGCAACGGCCTTTTCGCGCCCGCTCAAGCCGCTCTCGCCCCAGCCGAAGACGCCTTGGTCGGTCTCGATCTTGACGAGCATCTGATTACGCGTTCCAACCCATACAGGATAGGGTTTGATCGCGGTGATCTTAAGCTTTTCAGTCATCCCCAACGTTCCCAATGAACCCCGTCTTGTCTCAGCCGGCCTTGAGGGCCAGTTCAGTTTCGCCATCGAACAGATGCAGCCGCTCCTGGTCGAACTCGAGCCAGATCTGCTCGTCAGGTGCGACGGCGATGTTGGGGGACACGCTGATGTTGACGATGGCGCCTGACAGCAACGCCTGCACGAAGGTGACGTCTCCGGTCGGCTCCACTGTATAGGCCTTGGCCGGGACGCTGCCTGACACCGCGCTCTTGTGGAGCCTGATGGTCGAGTGACGTGCGCCGAGCACGACTTTCCTCGACGTTGCCCCCGCAACCTTCCGGGCGTTGAGCGGCGAGAGCTCAAGGCTCCAGCCCTCCGCGCCGGTCAACGCAGTGTTGCCGTTTGCTGTCGATGCCTCCAGTGGAACAAGGCTCATCGCCGGGCTGCCGATGAAGCTGGCGACGAACATGTTCACCGGATGGGCAAAGACCTGCGCCGGAGAATCGTATTGCAACAGGTAGCCGCCGTTCATCACCGCCATCTTGTCGGCCATGGTCACGGCTTCGAGCTGGTCGTGCGTGACATAGATGATGGTCGCCTTGAGGTCCTGGTGGAAGCGCTTGATCTCCGAGCGCATCTGGACGCGCAGTTTGGCGTCGAGGTTGGAGAGCGGCTCGTCCATGAGGAAAACGGCAGGGTCGCGGACGAGGGCGCGCCCCAAGGCGACACGTTGCTGCTGCCCGCCTGAAAGTTCGCGCGGCTTGCGCTCGAGAAGGTGCGTCATGTCGAGCACGCGCGCCGCTTCCTTGACCTTCCTGTCGATCTCGTCCCTGGGCAGCTTGCGCATCTGCAGCGGGAACGCCAGGTTCTTGTAGACCGATTTCTGCGGGTAGAGCGCGTAGTTCTGGAACACCATCGCGATGTCCCGGTCCTTGGGGTCGAGGTCGTTGACCACGCGGTCGCCGATGACGATGTCGCCCGATGTGACCGGGATCAATCCCGCGACAAGATTGAGCGTGGTTGTCTTGCCGCAGCCCGAAGGGCCGACGAGCGCAACGAACTCGCCGTCATTGACCGTCAGCGAAACGTCGTTGACAGCTTTGAAGCCGCCATAGGTCTTGACGAGATCTCTCAGGACCACGTGGGCCATCGGCAACTCCCTACGGCATGATGCCGAAAAGTGTGAAGCGGTTTTCGGACGACATCATGCTCTATCTCTTTGATTTAGAGGCGGATTCAGATTTCAGGTCGAACAGACCTGACATCATCCGGCTCTAGTGTTTGACCGCGCCTTCTGTAAGGGCGCGTACGAAGTATCGTTGCAGGAGGAGGAACAGCACCACGACGGGCACGCTCATCATGAAGCTGGCCGCCATCAGGCCCGGAAAGTCCGTCGTATTCTCCGAGAAGAAACGCTGTATGCCGACCGGCAGGGTCAACTGCTCGTTCTTGGAAAGGAAGGTGTAGGCATAGATGTACTCGTTCCAGGCGCCAATGAAGGAATAGATCGCGGTGGCGATGATTCCGGGCGTCGAGAGAGGCATCACGATCAGGATGAAGGCCTGGAACCGGGTCGCCCCATCGATCCGCGCCGCCTGCTCGAGCTGCACCGGAATGTTGTCGTAAAAGCCCTTGAGCAGCCAGATCGCCAGCGGCAGGCCGAAGGTGAGATAGGTGAGAATGAGCGAGCCATGCGTGTTCACCAGCCCGATCGCGCGCATCAGGATGAAGAGCGGCACGAGAAAGATCACCGCCGGGAACATGTTGCGCAAAAGCACGGTGAAGAACAGGAAGTTTCGACCGGGGAAACGAAAGCGCGAAAACGCGTACGCCGCAGGAACGGCCACGATCACCGAAAGGATTGTGGTGACCGTGGACACGTAGAGGCTGTTCCAGAAAAAACGCAGGAAGTCCTGGCCGACGCTGTTTTGCGGATCCAGCAGCTTTTGGTAGCTGGCCAGGGTAGGCTCTTCCGGCCACCATTGCGGCGGGAACTGCATCGCCGCGAAGCCGGACTTGATCGAGGTGATCAGCATCCAGATCATCGGCAACGCGGTGTAAAGCAGCATGAACACGAGGAAGATGCGCCCGGCCCAACGCCATCCGTCGATGCGCATGCGGCGCCGGGCCGGACGTTGAGGGACTGTCTCGACAATCGTGCTCATGCGCCGCCCTCCTTGCGCTCGTTGCCGGCCAGCGCACGAACGTAGAAGTAGCCCAGCACCATCAGCATGAGGAACAGGAGCACCGAATAGGCCGATGCGACGCCCCATCGCTGCCGGCCGAAGGCGAGCTCATAAATGTGGGTGATCCAGATGTGCGAAGCGTTCGACGGCCCGCCACCGGTCATGATCCACGGGATGATGAAGGAATTGAAATTGGCCACTGCTAGCAGCAGAATTGTCACCGTAGAGACGTTGCGCAGATGCGGGAAGGTGACGTGCCAGAAACGCTGCCATGCATTGGCCCCGTCGACTTCCGCGGCGCGCAGCAACTGGTCGGGGACCGTCTGCAAACCGGCCATCATCATGATCATGGCAAACGGAAACTCGCGCCAGATGTTGACGACGATCAAGGAGGGCAGCACCGTGCTGACGTTGTCGATGAAGTTCGGCGGCCGGTCAGCCAATCCGAGGCCGACCAGCACCGCGCCGATGATGCCGAAGTCCGAATGGTAAATCCACTTCCAGATATAGGAGGCGGCAACCGCGCTGATGACCCAGGGAATGATCAGGATAGCGCGCAGGACACCCCGGCCGATAAACTCGCGGTGGAGGGCCAGCGCAGCGGCAAATCCCAAGGCAAAGGCAACGAAGGTGGATGCGATCGTCCAGATCAGGGTGTTCAAGGTGACTTTCCAGAACACCTGACTGGTGAGGATGGCCGTGTAGTTGTCCAATCCGATGAAGGTCTTGTCGCGGAGCTGCAGGCCAGGCGGCGTTTTAAAGAACGACAGCTCGACCGTGTAGTAGATCGGATAGGCGATGACGATGAGCATCACGGCGATCGCTGGAAGCACGTATGCGTAGTCGGCACGGTGCTCCCAGGTATTCCGCAGCGCCCCGGAGCTACCGGGTTGCAATCTTTGGCGAGCCTCGGCCTTGCCGGTCACGATCGTCACGATGGCGTGCCCTTGTTCTTCGGAGCAAACCGGCTGCACGCACTATCGGCACAGCCGGTCGGATCGCAGGTCAGGCCCGGACTAGAGTCCGTCCATCAGGTTCTTCACCTTCTCGGCCGCGTCGTCCGCTGCCTGGTCGACGGTCATCGCTCCGGTCAGGGCGTTCTGCAGCATGTCCGGGACGATGATATTCATGATCTCGGGCGACTGCGGCAGCGCCGGGAACGGGATGCCGTATGGCAACATCGAGGTCGTGACATCGAGGAACTTGATGTTGTCCAGACGTTCCTTCATCCATTTGGTCTTGAAGCCGTTGAGGTTGCCCGGGTTCGAGCCGGCATACGCCATCTTCAGCGACCATTCAGGGCTCGTCCACATGCAGATGATGGCCTTTGCAGCCGGCTCGTCCACCTTGCCGCCCTCGACATATTCGGGCTTCAGGATGTGAATGTTCGAGCCGCCAAACACGACGGCGCGCTTGCCGTCGGGGCCGGTCGGAATCAGGCCATAGCGCATGTTGTCGATGACGGTCTGCGCCTTGTCCTTGTCGGCGCCCGTTGCCTTCTTCTGCAGGTCGAGCATGACGTTATAGTCGGACGGGTGCGAGACCATCATGCCGAGTTGGCCGGCGACGAACAGGGGCTGGTTATCGGCCTGCTGGTTGGTGAGGGCCGAGACCGGAACCGACTTGTCGCGAACATACATGTCGTAGGAGGCTTGCAACGCCGCCTTGCTCTGCGGGCTATTGAGCTCGACCTCCTTATAGGTCGGGTTCGCGGAGGCTTCGTCGAAGACACCGCCGCCATAGGCCCATAGCTGCGGCATGAAGCGGTACGGCGTGTTGCCGGCGTTCTTGCGCGCCACGAGGCCGTAGCCGGCAATGCCGAGCTTGTCATGGATCTGCTTGGAATATTTGACGACGTCGTCCCAGGTAGCCGGAGCCTTGTCCGGATCGAGGCCCGCACGCTTGAAAATGTCGGCGTTCCAGATGAACGCCATCGTCTCATTGTTGGTGGGAATGCCGTAGGTCACGCCATCCCAGGTTACCGCCTTCATGGCGCCGGGCCAGAAATCCTCTGTGGGATAGCCCACATCTTCCGGCTTGAGCGGCTGCAGATAACCCTTCGAGGCGAACTCGGTTCCGCCCAGGATTTGCAGGCGGACCGCCATCGGCGCGGCGTTGCCCAGCAGCGCCGTGCGGAATTTGTCGAGAAGGTCGTTGTAGGTGAGGGCCTGATCCTCGAGCTGGATGTTCGGATAGGTCTTGCGGAACGTCTCGAAGAAATCCTTGTAGTACTGACGCAGCAGGTCGGGGTCGCCCTCGAACACGCCCTGATACCAGAACGTCAGTCGCCCTTTGTAGTCGAGCGGGGTGACCTTGCCGCAATCGGCGGCCGTGTCGAAATCCTGTGTGCCGGCGATGGAGCGCACATACTCCGGCGACCACTTGCTCAAATCGACCGGCGGCGCACCCAGCGCCGATCCCGACATGAGCGACGCCATCAAAGCAGTGGCGACAGTGCCGCGCAGGACGGCACCGCCGAGTGTAATCCTCGTCATAGTATCCTCCCAGATTCTCCCATGCCGCTGTGCGCCAAGGGGCTCGTCCGACCGTGCGGGATGCGTCTTCTGCTCAATGTATCCCTTCGATCATCTGGTACGTTTTCAGATCGTGGATTGCCTGTCAACGCACCCGATCGTACATTGTTTGCAAAACGCGTGTATGATATCGAGCATGCGATGTACTAATCGGGGGAGCCGGCTTTGGCCGAAACAAGTGATTTCAAAGCAGAGCCACCCGTGGGGATTGATCCCATCGGGGCGTCCAGCGAGGGCGCCTCGCTTTATGAGCTGATCCGGGAAGACATCATCGAGGGACGGCTCGCCGCCAACGAACGGCTTGTGGTCACCGATCTCGCCCGGCGTCACGGCACCTCGACCAACCCCGTACGCGAGGCGCTGCAGCTGTTGCGAGGGGAGGGCTTCGTCACCTTTGTCGCCAACCGTGGCGCGCGCGTCCGGCCCATAGACCAGGATTTTGTCCGGGATATCTACGAGATCGGAGTCCTGATCGAGCCGGCCCTGACGCGATGGTTCGTGAACATGGCGACCGGCGAGGACATCGCCGAACTCGAACGCATCCAGGCTCTGATCGAAGAGAACAACTTCACCGACACATTGCGGCACAGTGAACTGGATACGGCCTTCCACACCGTAATGTACCAGCGCCACTACAACCGCCATGCCGCCGAGCTTTGGTGGAAGCATCGCGAAGTGCTGCGAGCCGTGAGCCGGCGTTTCAATTTCACGCTCGCGCGGCGGGCCGCCATCATGCGTGAACACCGCGAGCTCATCGCGCATATCAAAGCCGGAAATGCCGACGAGGCGGCCGAACTCATTGCCCGCCATGTCGAGGGTTCCGGCCGGCACGTTCTCGAACAGATGCGTGCGCGCAACGCCGCTCGGGCCGGATAGAATTTCCAGCCCAGAAAATCATTGGTCCGGCCATCAGACAGAGGTAGTTGAGAGATGAAAATCACGAGCGTTCGGCCGTGGCTGATCAAGTCCGATGCTTCCTATTGGGGAGAGTTCCTGTTCGTCGAGGTGACGACCGACGAAGGGGTGAGTGGCTGGGGGGAAATCACCACCACCACAAGGCTCGCCAACCGCGCGCTCTGCACGATCCTGCGGCAGATCGGTGTTGCCGTCACAGGTGAGGATCCGGCGCGCATCGAGCATCTCTGGCACAAGATTTTCCGCAGCTTCACCTATATGGGCAGCCGCGGCGCCGCAGTCGAATGCGTGAGCGCTATCGACATAGCGCTCTGGGACATTCGCGGCAAAGTTCTAGGCAAGCCGATCTACGAGCTGCTGGGCGGACCGGTGCGCGATGAAATCGCGCTCTATACCCATCCCAACCAGGCCAAGTTTACCAGCAAGGAGGCTGTGGTCCGCGAAATTCGAGACATCGTCGAATCCGGACACACCGGGCTGAAGTTCGATCCTTTCCCCCACCAGGGCCGCATCGCCGATGGCTTGGCGCGCGAACAGCGGGACGGCTACCTCGATGGCAGCATGACCCGCAAGGACGAGCGCGAGGCTGCCGAACTAACGGCTTTGATCCGTGAAACGGCGGGGCCCGATGTCGACATTCTCATCGACGCGCATGGCCGCTTCGACGTCCCCACCGCCATTCGCCTCTGCCGAAGCCTCGAGGAAGCCGGCCAGATCGACTGGTTCGAGGAGCCATGCCCGCCAGAAAGCCTCAATGCTCTCAAGCAAGTGCGTGAGAAGGTCAGTGCCGCCATCTCGTGGGGCGAGCGCGGCCACACCAAATGGGATTTCGTGCCGGTGCTCGAGAACAGGCTTGCGGACTACATCATGCCGGACGTTACCTGGACCGGCGGCATTACCGAACTGAAGAAGATTTCCGCCCTGTGCGAAGCCTATTACATCCCGGTCTCGCCCCATGACGCCGCGGGACCGATCAATGTGGTTGCGGGAGCGCAGGTGATGATGACGGTTCCCAACTTCTACAAGCTCGAAACGTCGGAGTGGAACCTGGACAAATATAATCACCTCATCGACGAGCCACTCGATGTCTCGAACGGCAGCCTCAAGCTGGCGTCGAAGCCGGGTCTCGGTGTCGAGATGAACCGAGACTACCTGCAGGCCCACGAGATAGAGCTTGGCTAGCAACGCTTATGCAGGCCGGGGGTGCGGGGCGCCACCAATCAGAACGAGGATAAGCCATGGCAAAGACGGGTAGCGCCGGCGAGGCGCTCAATCGGGTAAATACGAACTCCAGGCCGAGCGACCTGCGCATCACCGACCTGCGCGTTGCCGAGATCGTCGGCGCGCCGTTCACCTCCGCGCTGGTCAAGATCTATACCAATCAAGGCATTATCGGCCTGGGCGAAGTGCGCGACGGCGCCAGCGCGACCTATGCGCTGATGCTGAAGAGCCGGTTGCTAGGCGAAAATCCCTGTGACGTCGACCGGCTGTTCCGCCGCATCAAGCAATTTGGCGGCCACGGGCGGCAAGGTGGCGGAGTCTCGGCGATCGAGATCGCGCTTTGGGACCTCGCCGGCAAGGCGTATGGCGTGCCGATCTACCAGATGCTGGGAGGACGGTTTCGCGACAAGGTGCGTGTCTATTGCGACACCGACGCGGACAAGCCCAGCGGCACCGAGACCGGAAAGCGGCTCAAGGCGCGGATGGATCTCGGTTTCACCTTCCTCAAGATGGACCTCGGCCTGGCGCAGATCTCCCATATCCCGGGCGCAGTGGTGGCGCCGGCCGGCGTGCTCGACGGTTTCCGCAGCCATGCCGCTCGCGGCCCGGCACGCACGCTGGACGAGCGCCGGGCGCGCAACGCCGCCTATGATGCGCAGAACGTGCCGCATCCCTTCACCGGCCTCCATTTCACTGAAAAGGGCCTCGACCTGCTCGATCAGTATATCCACGAGGTCCGCGAGGTGATCGGCTACGAGGTCCCGCTCGCCATCGACCATGTCGGCCACATCTCGCTGCAGGACGGCATCCGTCTCGCCCGGCGGATCGAGAAATACGCACCGGCCTGGCTCGAAGACGTGATCCCCTGGCAATACACCGAGCAGTATCGCCAGTTGCAGCAGGCGACCTCGGTGCCGATCTGCACCGGTGAGGACATCTACCTCAAGGAAGCATTCGAGCCGCTGCTCAATTCAGGCATCTCGGTCATCCACCCGGACTTGCTGACCACCGGCGGCATCCTCGAGACCAAGAAGATCGGCGACGCGGCGCAGGAGCATGGCGTCGCCATGGCCATTCACATGGCGGAAAGCCCGATCGCGGCAATGGCCGCCGCGCATGTCGCGGTAGCGACGGAAAACTTCATGGCGCTCGAATATCACAGCGTCGAAGTCGACTGGTGGGACGACATCGTCACCGGCCTGCCCAAGCCGCTGGTCAAGGACGGGTTCATCACCGTGCCCGATAAACCGGGCCTCGGCATAGACGATGTGGTCGACGAGGTCATCAGCCAGCATCTGCAGGACGGCGTCAAAGGCATTTGGCAGCCGACCGACCACTGGGACGATGAATATTCCTGGGACCGTACCTGGAGCTGACTCTACATCTCTCCCCGGAGGGAGAGGTGAACAGAAGGATGGACCATGATCTACGAACTTCGCATTTATGACTGCCTGCCGGGCCAACTCCCGGCGCTGCTCAAGCGTTTCAACGACCATACCTTGGCGCTGTGGGATAGACACGGCATCCGCCAAGCCGGGTTCTTCACCACGGTGGTCGGCGAAAATAGCAATCGACTGACCTATTTAGTCGCCTGGGAATCCTTGGCCGAGCGCGAAGTGAAATGGAAGGCCTTCACCACCGATCCGGCATGGCTCGAGGCCCGCGACGAGTCCGAGCGCGATGGCCCGATCCTGGCCAATATTTCCAGCCAGTTTCTCGCGCCAACCGCCTTCTCGTCGGTGAAATAGAGGACATCATGAAGATCACCGATCTCAGGTGTGCCGTCATCGGCAAACACCCCATCGTCCGCATCGTTACCGACGAGGGCCTGTATGGCCTCGGCGAGGTCGAGTACACCAAGCCTTATCTGAAACCTTGGGTGCTGCATTTCCGTGACGCGCTGATCGGCGAGAACCCGACCGATGTCGAACGTTGCATGCTGAAGATCCGTCAGCGTGGTTCGTTCAAGCCCTATGGCGCCGCCGTCAGCGCCATCGAGCACGCTCTCTGGGATATCGCCGGCAAGGCCGCCGGTGTCCCGGTCTACAAGCTGCTTGGCGGCAAGGTGCGCGACAAGGTGCGGGTCTATAACGGTTCCATCCGCAAGAAGCGCACCGGCGACAGGCCAGAGGATTACGCGGCCGACGTCAAATGGATGATGGAGCGGCCGGAAGGTTTCTTCATGGTCAAGCAAGGCATCAGCTTCCACTCCAACATGAAGACCAGCGTTCCCGACTTCCACTATGGCGTGCGCCAGCCGCCGACCTATCACGGCGCGATGGACCAGGGGCAGATCAGCGAGCGCGGCATGGCGCATATGATCGACTGCGTCATCGCCATGAAGGAGGTGCTCGGCGACAAGGTCTCGCTGGCGCTGGATTGCGGCCCCGGCTGGTTCCTGCCGGACGCCATCCGCTTCGCGCAGGCGGTGGAAAAATATAATCTGATGTGGCTGGAGGACATGTTGACCGGCGACTATGTGCCGTGGGTCAATCCGCAGGCCTACCGCGAACTCACCACATCGACGTCCACCCCCATCCACACCGGCGAGCAGATCTACCTGCGCCATAACTTCAAGGAACTGATCGAGACCCAGGCGGTCCGTGTCATCGGTCCGGACCCCGCCGATATCGGCGGCATCGCCGAGCTCAAATGGGTGGCGGAACACGCCTATATGCACTCCATCATGATGGCGCCGCACGGCACGGCGAACGGCCTGCTGGGCCTCGGCGCGCTGATCAATGTCTGCGCCACGCTGCCGGCCAACTACATCGCCTTCGAATATCCCAGCGCCTCCGACCCGTGGTGGGAGGACATCGTCATCGGCCTGCCCAAGGGGCAGATCGTCAGGGAAAGTATGGTGGACCTGCTCGAAGCTCCGGGACTCGGCCTCGACATCGACGCCAAGGCAGCGAAGAAATACCTGGCGGAAGAGGACGCCGGTTTCTTCGACCGATAACGATCCGACGCGACCTGAGCGTCAAGGGCTATCGAACGGCTCGCACACATGGGTGAGCGTCCACGCCGTGCCGCCTATTTCGTTTCGGGCAGCATCTCGTCCATCAACTGCTTGACGGCCTTGGCGGATCTTTTCATCCCGGCTTCGTCCATGGCCCAACCGGCGAAGCGTTCCAGCAAGGTGGCGAACCTTACTAGGTCCTGCTCATCCCACTGTGCCAGCGATCCGGCGAAAATCCGCCATTTGGTCTGGCGCACCGCCGCCACGAGGCGCTCACCCTTGGCGGTGAGTTTGAGGCAGATGCGGCGGGCATCGCGTTGCGATGCGACACGGCAGGCATAGCCGCGTTCGACGAGGTCGGCCGCGATGCGGCTGGCGCGCGACGGATCGATCTCGAGGCGCTCGGCGATGACGCCAACCGTCACCTCATCCTGCTGGGTAGCGCTGAAAAACGGATTGTTCGCGATGGCGCTGATCGCATCGAGATGGCTCACTTCCAGCGAAGGGTCTACGCGCGCCAGGATCATGCGGCCGAAGTCGCGGCGCTTGATCGAGCGGCGCACCTTGCTCATTACCGCATCGATGGCGGCCACGGCCTCGGCCGCCGGTTCGGACAGGCCGCTGCCGCGCGCCAGATCGGCGAGATCCCGGTCGCCGCTTGTCTGGAACAGGGCTGGAAATCGGTCCGGACTGCCGGATGCGTTGCTGCTCATCCATAGCGCGTTAGCAAGAATATATGCTGATGTCAATTATATGCTACGCGCACATATCTGATTGACACCTCTTGGTTGTGGGGACATAAATCGCGCCCCAAGCTACGGAGACACCGATGACTGTCGAGCAGACGCTGCCGGACACAGCGCCCGTGGAGGCCCAAGTCAGGCCCGACCTTACGACCTTGATCGTCTATTTCGGCGCGCTGATCGCCATGTTCATGGCAACCATCGACATGCAGATCGTCGTCACCGCCTTGCCCACCATTGCCGGCGAACTCGGCAATCTGCATTTGTTCGGCTGGGTCGGTGCCGCCTACCTGCTCTCGACCGCCGCGGTCTCGCCATTCTACGGCAAGCTTGGCGACATGTATGGCCGCAAGAACGTCGTGCTGACGGCGATCGGCCTGTTCCTGCTGGGCTCGCTGGTCTGCGGCATGGCATGGTCGATGGAGAGCTTGATCGCCGCGCGCGTGCTGCAGGGTATCGGCGGGGGTGGGTTGATGGTTTCGGCCTTCGCCATGATCGGCGAACTGTTTTCGCCGCGCGACCGCGCCAAATATCAGGGCTACAGTTCGGCGGTGTTCGCGCTGTCGTCGGTGCTCGGCCCGCTGGCCGGCGGCTACATCACCAGCCTGTTCGGCTGGCGTTGGGTGTTCCTGGTCAATTTGCCGATAGGGATCATCGTGCTGGCGGTGCTGGCCTTCGCCATGCGCAGCCGGTTCAACGAAAAGCGGCACCGCATCGACTATCTCGGCGGCGTGCTGCTCGCCACCGGCACGACGGCGATCGTCTATTGGGGCTATCATGTGCTCGACCCCAGCGGGCCGGACCTGCTCACCTTCGTATTGCCACTCCTCGCGCTGGTCGCCATCACCTTGTTCATCATGGTGGAGCGCCGGGCCGAAGAGCCGATCGTGCCGTTGCGGCTGTTCGGCAATTCGACGGTCAGCATCGTCTCGGGCGTGTCGCTGGTCGCCGGAACGGTGACGCTGGGCATGTTCTTCTATTTCGCCCTCTACATGCAGACGCTGACGGGTCTCAGCCCGGCCGAAGTCGGCTTCCTGTTCCTGCCGGCGTCGCTGACATCGATGGTCATCTCGATCGTCGCCGGGCGGGTAATTGCCGCAACCGGACGCTACAAATGGATGCCGGTGGTCGCCATGGGTATTGGCGGGTTTCTGATGCTGGGCTTTGTCCTCACCAACCAGCACACGCCGATCTGGGTGCTGGCAACGATGATGGCTGTGTTCGGCATCAGCATGGGCCTGCAGTTCCAGGTGCTGATCGTGGCGATCCAGGCGGCGGCACCGCTGCAGGATATCGGCGCGGTGACCTCGCTGATCACCCAGGCGCGGACGCTCGGTGCATCGCTGGGTCTGGCGCTGAACGGCGCGGTGATGATCTGGGCGCTGAACCGGCAGACGTCAGAGCTTCCCACTGAGGCCGCCGTATTGCTGCCGCAGGGCCTGAATGGATTGACGCCGCACCTCGCATCGAGCCTGCCGGGCGCGATCCGCGAAGTGGTGCTCGACCATTACTCCAGTGGCTTCAACGTGATGTTCATCTGGGTGGCGGCGCTCTATTTCGTCGCCATGGGGCTGACGCTGCTGCTCGAGGACAAAGAGATCCCGAAGCGGGCCTGAGCCAGAGTATGTCATGCGCTGGGCTTAGGCATTTGGCGATGATCTGAAATCACCGAGGAGGACAGCCATGATCATCGACACCCATCTGCACCTGATCGACCTGTCGGCGCTGCGCTATCCCTGGCTTGGCGGCGTGCCGGCGCTCAACCGCGATTTCCCGCATGCGGAATACGCGATCCAGGCCCGCCGGGCCGGCATCGAGGCCGCGCTGCACATGGAGGTCGATGTCGATCAAGCCGACATCCAGGCCGAGACCAGCCATGTGAAGGCGCAGTCGCTGGAGAAGGGCAGTCTGTTGCGCGGGGCGATCGCCTCCTGCCGCCCGGAGGAGGCCGGCTTCGCCGCCTATCTCGGGCGCCAGCAAGCCGACCCTTTCGTCAAGGGGTTCCGCCGCGTGCTGCATGTCATGCCGGACGAGCTTTCGGACAGCGCGCTGTTTCGCGAAAACATCAAGCGGCTTGCCGGCACCGGCCTGACCTTCGACCTCGTCGTCCTGCCGCATCAGATTCCAAGGGCGGTTGCGCTCGCCGATCTGGCGCCGGATGTGCAGTTCGTGCTCGACCATTGCGGCGTGCCCGACATCAAGGCCAGTGCGGAACATCCGTGGCGCGAGCATATGACCGAGATCGCGCGGCGTCCCAATTTCATCGGCAAGATCTCCGGTGTCGTCGCCTATGCCGATGCCGGCTCATGGACCGTCGAGACCTTGCGCCCCTATGTCGAGCACACGATCGGCATTTTCGGCTGGGACCGCGTCGTGTGGGGCAGCGACTGGCCGGTGTGCACGCTTGGCGGTGGCCTTGCCACCTGGGTGGCGGCGACACACGCGCTGATCGCGGGCGCCAGCCCTGAGGAGAGGACGAAATTGTTGTCGGGCAATGCCAAGCGGATGTGGAAGCTGTAGCGCGGTCGGACACCGATTGCCTGCAAGCGCGCAGAACGCCATCATAGCGCTACTTCACGCCAATACCTGCCGTCAGGCCGCCATCGATCCTGTAGTCCGCGCCGGTGCAGAAACCGGCCTTCGACGAGCACAGGAAGGCGATGAGTTCCGCCACTTCCTCCGGTTCGCCGATACGGCCGAGCGGATGCGCCGCGCCGAAGCGCTTGTAGGCCTCTTCGACATCGGCATCGCTGCCGCCGTCACCGCGCGCAGCCTTCTCCAGATCGGCGTGCGGATCGAGCCCGGGCTGACCGAATTGACGCGGATGCCTGATGCCGCGTAGTCGAGCGCCAGCGAGCGCGTCAGCGTGTGGATGGCGCCCTTGGTCGTGGCATAGGCGGCGACGTTCTGCTGGCAGGCAAAGCCCTGCACCGAGGCGACGTTGACGATGGCGCCGCCTCCGCGCTTGATCATTTCCGGAATGCCGAAATGCGCGGTCAGGTAGATCGAGCCGACATTGACCGTCATCGTTCGGTTCCAGGTTTCCCAGTCGGTGGTCGTCGCCGTGCCATAGGGATGGACGGCGGCTGAATTGACGATGACATCCAGGCCGCCGAACTTCGCGACGCCAGCCGCGACCGCGTCGCGCACCTGATCGGAAACGGCGACGTCGGTGTCGATGACCAGCGCTGCTGCTCCAGTGCTTTCTAGTTGCGCTTTCATCGCCGCATTGGCGGTGCGGTCGATGCCGCAGGCGATGATTGCGGCGCCACCGGCCGCAAGGCGCTTGGCGGTTGCCAGGCCAATGCCGGTCGTTCCCGTCACCAGGGCGACCTTGCCGTCGAAATCCGTCATTTCTAAAAACTCCTCCATTTTCTATCGACTCCCATCGCGGTCCAACAATAAGTTGCCAACCTCTCGCAGAAGGAAAGCCGAAAATGGAACAATGCTGGCGCTGGTATGGACCCGACGACCCGGTGACGCTCGATCATGTCAAGCAGGCGGGCGCCACCGGCGTGGTCTCGGCGCTCCACCATATCTATGACGGCCGGGCGTGGCCTGAGGCCGAAGTGCTGGAGCGCAAGCGCATTATCCAGGAAGCAGGACTGACCTGGTCGGTCGTCGAGAGCATTCCGGTCCACAATTCCTTCAAGATCGGCGCGCCGGAACGCGAGCGCTATGCCGGCTATTACCGCGATTCGATCCGCGCGCTGGCCAAGGCCGGCATCGCCACGATCTGCTACAATTTCATGCCGGTGGTGGACTGGACCCGCACCGATCTAGCCTACCGTCTGCCGACGACAGGCTACGCCCTGCGTTTTGATGCCGTTGATTTCGCCGCCTACGATCTGTTCGTGCTGAAGCGCAAGAACGGAGCTGACAGCTACACGCCGGCGCGTATTGCGCAGGCGGAAGCGCGGCTGAAGGAATTGCCGCCCGAGAAGATCGACCAGATCGAGCGCAATCTGATCGCCGGCCTGCCGGCTACAGAGCGCAAGTATGACCGCGACAGTTTTCGCGAGGCGCTTGCGGACTATGACGGGATCGGGCCGAAGGAGTTGCGCGACAACCACGCGTGGTTCCTGCGCGAGATCATTCCGGTGGCGGAAGAGGAGGGGGTGCGCATGTGTATCCACCCCGACGATCCGCCGTTTTCGCTCTACGGCCTGCCGCGCGTCGTTTCGACCGCCGAGGATGCGCGTTTCATTCTCAATGCCGTCGACAGCCAGGCCAATGGGCTGACGTTC
This sequence comes from Mesorhizobium sp. M0062, assembly GCF_040323125.1. Lineage (NCBI taxonomy): Bacteria > Pseudomonadati > Pseudomonadota > Alphaproteobacteria > Hyphomicrobiales > Phyllobacteriaceae > Mesorhizobium > Mesorhizobium sp. M0062. The sequence goes on along the minus strand of NZ_JAMYUO010000008.1, from coordinate 79,855 downwards.
TGCACCGGGTCCTACGGCACGCGCGCCGACAACGACATCGTCGCCATGGTCAAGGAATTCGGCGACCGCATCCACTTCGCCCATCTGCGCAACATCACCATCGAGGATGACGGCTCGTTCTACGAGGCCGAGCATCTCGAAGGCGGCACCGACATGGCGCATGTCATCCTGGCGCTGATGCAGGAGGAGGCGCGCCGCCGCAAGGAGGGCCGCGCCGACTGGCAAATCCCGATGCGGCCGGACCATGGCCACCTGCTCGCCGACGATATCGGCAAGACAAGGATCAATCCCGGCTACTCGCTGATCGGCCGCCTGAAGGGTTTGGCCGAATTGCGCGGCATCATGCGGGCCGTGGAAACGTTTGGGCTGGCTTGAAGGGGCAACGAACTGCGTTCAATGCCGACGCCGGCTCAGCGTGCGTCGCTGTAGATAATGCGGCCGGCGCGGAATGTCGTCCGATGACAATCAGATACCACGCTCGATCACGATCGCCCGGTCGCGGTGAGGCTCGTGATACAGCCGGTTGCCCTCATGGATTTGCACGGCCCTTAGTACGGCGCGCGGCTCGCTGACGGACGAGGAACCTAGCCGTTCGCCCCACGACCTGGCGGCGTGCTATTGTGTAGTGAAGTTCCGTTGCCCCGAGGTGAGCTAGAGGGGTACTCGGAAATCAAGTATGAATCATGAATAATGCAGTATTGATTTACGTTCGTGCAAGCAAAGGAACTGTAGTGATGGATGGGCACGACGGTCGTCGGAATGCGTTAAAGAAACTATACGTTTTCTCGATGCTTTTCGTTTTATTCACTTCAACATTGGTTATTTACGGAATTGGCGGATGGGTGGTTGCGTTTGGCAGCAGTGACTTCCGAGAAAGCCATGGTAGGAGGGTATTTTTTTGGTTTTTTGTTAGCATGCTGCATGTTTTATGGATATATAAGGTATGACGAACATGAAACAAAAATCAGAATAAAACGGGATGAGCGCAAAGCTCTTGTGGTGAGATTTAAGCAGATTGTTTTAATTATATTTGTGTCCTTGTTTGTCCTTTTAATTGCCTAGAGATAATCTCACTATCGGAATGCGAACAATCACGGCGAAAGCCATGCACTTGAACACGGGACCACACAAGACACCTCCGATTGCCAGGTTGACAGAAAGCTGACAATGTATCATATCCGAAAAGCTGAGTATGTATCATATTATTCAGCGCTAGGAGAAAGACCGGCAAAGCCGGCGTCCCAGGGAGGCAATTTTGGGAGAGGCTATCAGCCAGTGGAGCAATTGGTCGGGCTATGTCACGGCCACGCCGCAGGCTTTTGCCGAACCGCAGAGTCTCGATGAGCTGAGTGGTGCCATTCGCAACGCGCCGGGACCAGTTCGATTCGCTGGCACGGGCCATTCCTTCACGCCGCTGGTCAAGAATGACGGCACCATCCTGTCGCTCGACCGCTTCGAGGGCCTGAGGTCGCACGATCCCGAAAGGCTGACAGCACGGGTCGGCGCCGGCACCAAGATCGGCGCGCTGGCAAAGCTGTTGCACGGCGTCGGCCAGGCGCTGCCGAACATGGGCGACATCGACAAGCAGGCGTTCGGCGGGGCGCTGGGCACCGCCACCCACGGCTCGGGCATCACGCTCGGCGCTTACCATACCCAGCTCGAGGCGATGCAGATCGTCGACGGGCGTGGCGCCGTGAAAGAGTTCGACCGTGCCAAGAGCCCCGACATGATCGAAGCCATGGGCGCTTCGCTCGGCGCTTTCGGCGCCGTCACCGAAGTGACGATCCGCAACGTGGCGAGCTACCGGATGCGGCACCGCCGCTGGACGGCGCCGATCGCCGATGTGCTTGCGCAATTCGAAAGCACCATGACGGCGCATCGTTCGGCCGAGTTCTACTACGTGCCGTTTTCGGAACAGGCGCTGCTGATTGCCAGCGACATCACCGAGGCGCCGGCGACGGTGCGTCCGCCGACGGAAGACGACGATGCGGTGACGACGCTGAGAAAACTGCGCGACTATCTCAGCTGGCTCCCTTGGCTGCGCCGCCGTCTCATCGGCTCGGCCTTCGCCAAGGTGCCAGCCGAGGATTATATCGAGGAGTGGCTGAAGGTCTTCACCTCCGAGCGCAACGTCAAGTTCAACGAGATGGAATACCACCTGCCGTTCGAGGAAGGGGCGGCCGCACTCAGCGAAATCATTGCGCTGCTCGAGACGCGGTTTCCAGAGGTCTATTTTCCGATGGAGGTGCGCGTCGTCGCGCCCGACAATGTCTGGCTCAGCCCCTTCTACAAGCGCCCAACCTGTTCCATCGCCATCCATCACGGCGTCGAGCGCGATCCGATGGCGTTCTTCAACGCCGCCGAGCCGATCTTCAGGAAGCGCGGCGGCCGCCCGCATTGGGGCAAGATGCACAGCCTGACATCAAGGGAATTGAGCGCGCTCTATCCGCGCTGGAACGATGCGATGGCGGTCCGCCGCGAGATGGACCCGGACAACCGCTTCGTGTCGCCCTATATTGCCAGGCTGCTCGGCGTCGCGGCATGAGCCTGACCGACACCTATTTCGCGGAAATGTCGGGCGCGCTCAGGGCAGCCGGGATCTTTCAGCCTTGCCTGGTGCTCGATCTCGACCGGCTCGATCACAACATCGCTGCGATCAAGGCGAAGTTCGCCACGGGCCTCGATCTGCGCCTCGTCGACAAGTCGCTGCCATGCCTGCCGCTGATCGACTATATCCGCGCGGCGTTTGCGACCGACAGGCTGATGACCTTTCATCTGCCGATCAGCGCCGAGATGCTGAAAGTGTTTCCCCAAGTCGATCTCCTGTTGGGCAAGCCGATGCCGGTTGCCGGCGCCAGGCACGCGCTGACGAAGGGCGTTCTCGCCGGGCTCGGCGAAGCTACGTCGCGCATCGTCTGGCTGATCGATACCGAGGAGCGGCTGGCCGCCTATGGCTCGCTTGCCGCCGAGCTCGACCGCGAGCTGCGCGTCTGCTTCGAGGTCGATGTCGGCCTTCATCGCGGCGGTATCAGCGATCCCGACTCACTGGCCCGGGCAGTTTCCGCGTTGGCGAATTACCCGCGGCTGAAATGCGAAGGCGTCATGGCCTACGAGGCGCATATCGGCCATATCCCCAAACTGCTGGGAGGACCGGCCAAGGCGCGCGTCAAGGCGATCAGCCTGTTTCGCCAGTATGTCGCTTGCCTTGCCGCCGACCAGCGCAAGATCCTCAATCTTGGCGGCAGCAGCACCGCATTGCTCTATGACAGCTGGGTCGGCGCCAATGAATTGTCCATCGGATCGGCTTTTATGCTGCCGACCGATTTCGATGTGCCGAGCCTCAGCCAATTGCGGCCTGCCGCATTCATCGCGACGCCGATCCTGAAAGTGGTCGATGTCCAGGCGCCGGGCCTCGACCAGCGCTCCTGGCTGCTGCAGAAGCTCGGGCTGTTGCCGCGGCGCGGCTGTTTTCTCTATGGCGGAAAATGGATGGCGAAGCCCGTCCATCCCGTGGGGATGAAGACCGACAAGACGTTCGGCTTTTCGACCAATCAGCAATTCATGGCGCTGCCCGACAACGTCAATGTCGGGCCTGACGACTACGCCTTCCTGCGTCCGACGCAGAGCGAATTCGTGCTACAGCAGTTCGGTTCGATCCAGGTCTATTCCGGCGGGAAATTCGTCGAGCAATGGGCCGCACTGCCGTTTTCGTAGAGCAATTCCAGGAAAAGTGTGAAGCGGTTTTCCCACAGGAATTGCGTCAAACAAAGAGATCGAAGTGGAGGAGGATAGGATGGTTGCCAAGGCAGTCAAAACCCAGCCCGTGCAGCCTGAATGGGCAGCCGAACTCGACCTCGCGCTCACCGATCTCGACGCCAGGAAGGACGACTGGGCGCAGACCTCGAATGGCGAGCGGATCGCCTTGCTGCGGCAGGTCAAGGATCACATCCGCGAGGTCGCCGAGGCGTGGGTCAAAACCGCGACGCGCAAGAAGGGCATCCCGACCGGCTCGCCGCTGGAAGGTGAGGAATGGCTGGCTGGCCCGGCGGCGCTGATGGATGGCTGCAACCAGTTCATCCACACGCTGAGCCTGATGGAGGGCAAGAAGTTCCTTGACAGACTGCCGGTCCGCACCTTGCCTAGCGGACAGGTGGCGGTGACGGTGGTTCCGAATTCGCTTTGGGACAAGGTGCTGTTCACCGGGCTGAAGGCAGAGATCTGGATGCAGCCCGGCGTGACCAAGGCGAACCTCGCCGCAAACACCGCATCGGCCTATGACGCGCCGCGCACCAGCCGCAAGGGCAAGATCGGGCTCGTGCTCGGCGCCGGCAACGTCGCCTCGATCGCGCCGCTCGACTGCCTGCACAAGCTGCTCGTCGAACATCAGGTCGTCCTGCTCAAGATGAACCCGGTCAATGATTACCTCGTTGATTTCCTGCGGCCGGCGCTGCGGCCGCTGATCGAATTCGGTGCGCTGCGCATCGTGCGCGGCAGCGCCGATGTCGGTGCGTATCTGTGCAACCACGATCTCGTTGACGACATCCACATCACCGGTGCCGCCGCCTCGCATGACGCGATCGTCTGGGGTCCCGGCGAGGAGGGCCGCAAGAACAAGGCGGCGGGCACGCCGCGCAACAGCCGGCGTATCACCTCTGAGCTTGGCGGCGTGGCGCCGACCATCGTGGTGCCCGGCCCATGGTCGAATGCCGACATCGCCTACCATGCCGAACTGATCGCCACACAGAAGCTCAACAATTCCGGTTTCAACTGTATCGCCTGCCAAATGCTCGTGTTGCCCGAACGCTGGGACAAATCCGACGCGCTTCTGGCGGCCCTCGAAAAGGTGATGCAGAAAGCCCCGTCGCGCCCGGCCTATTATCCCGGCGCGACCGAGCGCCTCGCCGCCTTCGAGGCGCATGCCGACAGCGTACAGAAATTCGAGCGGCCCGGCGGGCCGGCCTGCGTGGTGGTGCCGTTCCGGCCGGGCACGGATACCTATCTCGAAAATGCCGAGGTGTTCGCGCCGGCGCTCAGCGTCATGCGGCTGCCGGCGGGCAATGCGGAATCCTATCTGCGCGCCGCTGTCGCCTACGCCAATGAAAAGCTGCACGGCACGCTTGCCGCCAACATCCTCATCCATCCCAGGACGATCGCCGAGATCGGCCGGCAGCGCTTCGAGGAAATCATTGCCGAACTGCGCTATGGCGGCATCGGCATCAATTCCTGGAGCGGCGTTCTGTTCGCGCTGCTGCGCCCGACCTGGGGTGCTTTCCCTGGCCACACGCTCGACGACGTGCAGAGCGGCATCGGCGTCGTCCACAACACCTATTTGTTCGACAGACCGGAACGCAGCGTGCTCGAAGCGCCGTTCCGCATCATGCCGAAGCCGGCCTGGTTCCTGACCCACAAAAGGGCACACATGGTCGGCCGCCTGATCACCGAGTTCAACTACCAGCCGAGCCTCCTGAAGCTGCCGCGCATCATCTGGAACGCGCTGCGCGGCTAGCAACGAGCATCCGATCTCGAAAACAAAAGCCGGCACAGGAGCTACGACAATGGCTGACGCGGACGCAATCATCGTTGGCGGCGGGCTGGCCGGCCTGGCCGCAGCCGCGGAACTCGGCGATGCCGGCAAGCGCGTGATCATCGTCGAGCAAGAGGGTGGCGGTTTTCTCGGCGGCCAGGCATTCTGGTCGCTCGGCGGCCTGTTTTTGGTCAACACGCCCGAGCAGCGCCGCCTGCGCATCAAGGACAGCCGCGACCTCGCCTGGCAGGATTGGCTGGGTTCTGCCCAGTTCGACCGGCCCGAGGACCATTGGCCAAGGAAAGTGGCGGAAGCCTATGTCGATTTCGCCGCCGGCGAGATGCGGCCGTGGCTCTACGCCATGGGCATGCGCTGGTGGCCGGTGGTCGGCTGGGCCGAGCGCGGCGGCGCGCTGGCCAATGGCCACGGCAATTCAGTGCCGCGCTTCCACCTGACATGGGGCACTGGGCCGGGCGTGGTCGCGCCGTTCGAAAGGCGCGTGCGCGAGCACGTCGCCAAAGGGCTGATCACTTTGAAATTCCGTCATCAGGTCAGCCGGCTGATCAAGACCAACGGCGCGGTCACCGGCGTCGCGGGCGAAATCCTGGAGGCATCCGATGTCGAGCGCGGCAAGCAGTCGAGCCGCACGGCCGTCGGCGATTTCGACCTTTCGGCCGGTGTCGTGATCGTCACCTCCGGCGGCATCGGCGGCAATCATGAGTTGGTTCGCAAGGTCTGGCCGGTCGGGCGGCTGGGGCCGGCGCCGAAGCGTATGGTTGCCGGCGTGCCGCACCATGTCGACGGCCGCATGGTGGCGATCACCCAGGACGCCGGCGGGGCCGTCATCAACGCCGACCGCATGTGGCACTATGTCGAGGGGATCAAGAACTGGAATCCGATCTGGCCGAACCACGGCATCCGCATCCTGTCTGCGCCGTCGCCGCTATGGTTCGACGCTCTCGGACAACGCATGGAGGCGCCGTTCTTCCCGAGCTTCGATTCGCTCGGCACCTTGAAGCGTATCCTGTCGACGGGACACGATTATTCCTGGTTCGTGCTGACCAAGACGATCGCTTCGAAGGAGTTCGTGCTCTCGGGTTCGGAGCAAAACCTCGACTTTACGGCCAAGGATTTTCGGGCCGTGCTGAAGAACCGGCGCGGCGGCAAGGCGCCGCCATCGGTGGCGGCGTTCCTGGAAAAGGGCGAGGACTTCGTCGTCCGCGACAACCTGGCCGACCTGGTCGCCGGGATGAACGCGCTGTCAGGCGACAATCTGCTCGACTACGACCGGCTCAACGCCCAGATCGTGGCGCGCGATCGCGAGGTCGACCATGCCTATACCAAGGATGCGCAGGTCACAGCCATCCGCGGCGCTCGCAACTACATTGGCGACAAGATCTTCCGGGTGACCAAGCCGCACAAGATACTCGATCCCAGGCACGGGCCGCTGATCGCGGTGCGCCTCAACATCCTGACGCGCAAAACGCTTGGCGGCCTGCACACCAATCTCAATTCGCAGGTTCTCGACGGCAATGGCGAACCCATTGCCGGGCTCTATGCGGCAGGCGAGGTGGCCGGCGGCGGTGGCGGCGGCTATCACGGCTACAATGCGCTGGAAGGGACATTTCTCGGCAGCTGCATCTTCTCCGGCAGGAACGCAGGCCGGCACGCCGCGGGCAGGTGACGCGGCTGGCGGGCCAAGAAAAGGTCGATGAGAACAGGACATCCGCCATGTTCCATGGATAGCGACTGCTTTCGATCGCTTGCGGCAACCCAGGCGGTCAGCGAGTTGCGGCTTGCCGGCGCCGACGGTTCCCATGCGCTGGTGCTCGGCGCTGCGGCCCATCAGAGGCCTGCGTTACGCTGGCGCCACCGCGAAATTGAGCTTGAGGTCCTGAAGGCCTGGCCGCAAGGTCGGCCGGGCTACCACTCGGCGAAGGAGCCGTCCTTGTGACGCCAGACCGGGTTGCGCCAGCGGTGGCCTTCCTTGGCCCTTTCCTTGACGTAGTCCTCGTCGATTTCGACGCCGAGGCCGGGACCATCGGGGATTGCGACATAGCCATCCTCGTAGCGAAAGACGTCCTTGTTGGCGGCATAATCGAGCAAATCGTTTGCGGCGTTGTAGTGGATGCCGAGGCTCTGTTCCTGGATGAAGCAGTTGTAGCTGACGGCATCGAGCTGCAGGCAGGCGGCGAGCGCGATCGGGCCGAGCGGGCAGTGCGGCGCGACCGCAATATCATAGGCCTCGGCCATCGCCGCGATCTTGCGGCATTCGGTGATGCCACCGGCATGCGAGAGGTCGGGTTGGATGATGTCGACGGCGCCTTGTTCGAACACCGATTTGAAATCCCAGCGGCTGTAGAGCCTCTCGCCGAGTGCGATCGGCGTCGAGCCGAGGGCGGCGATCTCCTTCAGCGCCTCGCGATTTTCGCTCAGCACCGGCTCCTCGATGAACATCAGCCGGTAGGGTTCCAACTCCTTGACCAGCATGCGCGCCATCGGCCGGTGGACGCGGCCGTGGAAATCGACGGCGATGCCAATGTTGGACCCAACGGCCTCGCGCACCATGGCGACTCGTTCGACAGCCGCATCTATTCTGTCATGGTTGTCGATGATCTGCAGTTCCTCGGTGCCATTCATCTTCAGCGCCTGAAAACCGCGCGCCACCACTTCCCTGGCGCCATCAGCCACTTCCGCCGGCCGGTCGCCGCCGATCCAGGAATAGACCTTGATGCTGTCGCGCAGCTTGCCGCCGAGCAGTTCGTGCACAGGCACGCCGAGCGCCTTGCCCTTGATGTCCCATAGCGCCTGGTCGATGCCGGCAATGGCGCTCATCAGGATCGGCCCGCCGCGGTAGAAGCCGCCGCGATGCATCACCGTCCAATGGTCCTCGATCAGGCGCGGGTCCTTGCCGATCAGATAATCGCCAAGTTCCTTGACCGCTGCCTCGACCGTCAGCGCACGGCCTTCGACCACAGGCTCGCCCCAGCCGGTGACGCCGGCATCAGTCTCGATCTTCAGGAACAGCCAGCGCGGCGGGACGATGTAGGTGGTGAGCGAGATGATTTTCATGCTGGTCTCAGTTGTTCTTGAGTTTCTTGGCGCTGACCAGGTCGCGCGCCGCAAGGTCGAGGATCCGGCCTGCCGCCGCACGCGCCGCCGCGGCATCGCGCATGCGCAGTGCCTCCACCACCTCGCGGTGCGCCGCCACTGCTTCCATGCGCCGAGCGAGCGAAATGGTCGCCGTTGCTTCAAGCGAGAATTTCAGCCCGGTGTCGATCAGATTGCCGATCTGGCGGAAGATCGGGTTGTGGCTCGCGGCATAGACGATCTGGTGGAAGGTGATGTCCGAGCGCGAGAAGGCGGCGAGATCCTCGCCGGCATTGGCCATGCCGCGCCAGGCGGCTTCGAGATCGGCGATCTCCTGCAGCGTCGCACGAGTCGCCGCCAGTTCAGCTACCAGAGGTTCGATGGCGCGGCGCGTCTCGAGGATGGCGTCGAACAATTTGTCGTCCAGCGCATGCGGCGCGTGCCAGGCCAGCACCTGCGGGTCGATGATGTTCCAGTTGTCCTGTTCACATACAACCGTGCCGATGCGCGGCCGCGACAGCACCAGCCCCTTGGCGGCCAGCACCTTCAGCGCCTCGCGGATGACGGTGCGGCTGACGCCATATTCGACGCCGAGCTCGTTTTCGGTCGGCAGAGACGAGCCGGCGGGATAGCGTCCGGAAAAGATGTCTGAGGCAAGCGCCTTGGTCACATCGGGCATGACGCGCGGGCGGCGGGTGTCGCCTGATGCCTTCTTCGAAGTTTCGGTCACCTCAGCCCTCCTCCAAGGCGGCGAAACCACTGATCTCGCGTCCCCGGCCTTACCGGATGCGGATGATTTGCGCCAGCGATCCCTGGTCAGAGCATGTAGCTCAATTATCATACCAGATCAATTGACGAGTATGATAAAAAGAATTAGAGACTCTGCATCCGGGCTGAGCGCCCGGCCACCGCTGGGAGGTAATCATGCGACTTCTGAAGACCGCGCTCGTCGCGGGCGCCCTTGCCGTGCTGTCCGTCACGACCATCGCTGCATATGCTCAGGACACCAAGATAGGTTTTATCGTCAAACAGCCCGAGGAGCCGTGGTTCCAGGACGAATGGAAGTTCGCCGACCAGGCCGCCAAGGAGAAGGGTTTTACCCTGGTCAAGATCGGCGCCGAGGACGGTGAGAAGCTGATGTCGGCGATCGACAATCTCGGCGCGCAGGGCGCGCAAGGCTTCATCGTCTGCACACCTGATGTGAAACTCGGCCCCGGCATCGTCGCCAAGGCCGCCGCAAACAATCTCAAGCTGATGACCGTTGACGACCGTCTGGTCGGCGCAGACGGCAAGGCGCTGGAAGACGTGCCGCATATGGGCATTTCGGCGACCAAGATCGGCGAGGCCGTCGGCCAGGCGATCGTCGACGAAATGAAGGCGCGCGGCTGGAAGGCCGACGAGGTTGGCGCCATCCGCGTCTCCTATGATCAGTTGCCGACCGCCGTCGACCGGGTCGAAGGCGCCATCTCGGTGCTCAAGGCCAACGGCTTCAAGGCCGAGAACATCTTCGACGCGCCTCAGGCCAAGACCGACACCGAGGCTGCACTGAATGCGGCGACGGTGGTGCTCAACGCCCATGCCGACATCAAGAAGTGGGTCTCCTTCGGCCTCAACGACGAAGCCGTGCTCGGCGCCGTGCGCGCTTCCGAAAGCGTCGGCATCCCGGCCGAAAACGTGATCGGCGTCGGCATCGGCGGTGCGGATTCGGCGATCAACGAGTTCAAGAAGCCGACCGCCACCGGCTTCGTCGGCACGGTGATCATCTCGCCGAAGCGTCACGGCTACGAGACTGCGCTCAACATGTATGACTGGGTCGCCAACAACAAGGAACCCGAGAAGCTCATCCTGACCGCCGGTGCGCTGGCCAAGCGCGACGACTACCAGACGGTCCGCAAGGGTCTCGGCATCGAATAATCCTCCCTGTACAAACAGGCGGCGGCTCACAGTCGCCGCCTGTTTGGCATGGCAAAAGGATAGGCGCCCCATGTCCTTTCTCGACTTCTCGGAAATCACCAAGACCTATCCGGGCGTCAAGGCGCTGTCGGACGTCTCGTTCGGCGTCGACAAGGGCGCCGTGCACGGCCTGATGGGCGAGAACGGCGCCGGCAAATCCACGCTGATCAAGATCCTGTCCGGCGACCAGCATGCCGATGACGGCGAGATCCTCATCGACGGCAAGATGCAAGCCTATGCAACGACGCGAGATGCCTTCGACAATGGCGTCATCGTCATCCACCAGGAACTGCAGCTGGTTCCCGAGCTCACTGTTGCCGAAAACCTCAGCCTCGGCCGCTTCCCCGCCAACGCCGGCATCATCGCCCGTGCCAGGATGCTGGACGATGTTGGCGCCAAGCTGAAATCAGCCGGCATCGACATCGATATCAGCCGCAAGGTCAAGACGCTGTCGATCGGCGAGCGCCAGATGGTCGAGATCGCCAAGGCGATCATGCTCGACGCGCGCGTCATCGCTCTGGACGAGCCGACCTCGTCATTGTCGTCGCGCGAAAGCGAAATCCTGTTTGCCCTGATCGACCGCCTGCGCGGCGAGGGCAAGGTCATCATCTATGTCTCGCACCGGCTGGACGAAGTGTTCCGCCTCTGCGACAGCCTGACCGTGCTGCGCGACGGCAAGCTCGCGGCGCACCATGCGTCGCTGAAAAACGTCACACGCGACCAGGTCGTCGCCGAAATGGTCGGCCGCGAAATCTCCGATATCTGGGGGTTTCGCCCACGCCCGGCCGGCGATGTCCGGCTGAAGGTCGACGCTGTTTCCGGAGTAAAACTGACGACGCCTGCCAGCTTCGAGGCAAGGGCCGGCGAGATCGTCGGCTTCTTCGGCCTGATCGGCGCGGGGCGCTCGGAACTGATGCGGCTGGTCTTCGGCGCCGACCGGCGCTCAGGCGGCACCATCAGCGTCGACGGCAAGGTCGTTCATGCCACCGATCCCCATGACGCGATCCGCGCCGGCATCGTTTTGTGCTCGGAAGACCGCAAGCATGACGGCATCATCCAGGGCCGCTCGATCGAGGAGAACATCAACATCTCGTCGCGGCGTCATCACACGCGCTTCGGGATCCTGAACCGCGCCAGCGAGATCGCCACCGCCGAGACCTTCATCAAGAAGCTCAAGGTGCGCACGCCGTCGCGCAAGCAGGACATCATCAACCTCTCCGGTGGCAACCAGCAGAAGGTCATTCTCGGCCGCTGGCTGTCGGAGCAGGGCGTGCGCGTGCTTATCGTCGACGAGCCGACACGCGGTATCGATGTTGGCGCCAAAGCGGAAATCTACGAGTTGCTCTACCAGCTTGCCGAAGACGGCATGGCGATCGTCGTCGTCTCGTCCGAACTGCCGGAAGTGATGGGCATTTGCGACCGCATCCTGGTGATGTGCGGCGGGCGCATCAGCGCCGAACTCGCCCGCGACCAGTTCGCCGAAAAAGCGATCCTGGCCGCTGCTCTTCCCGATCAGAAAACCCCCGACGCGATCGCATCCTGAGGATCTTTACCATGACCGATCAGTTGAAGAAGATCCTGCTCGGCGAACAGGGCCTCGTCGTCATCTTCATCGTCGCCTTCGTGCTGGTGTCGCTGCTGGTGCCGAACTTCCTCACCGACCGCAACATGCTCGGCCTGCTGCAGTCGGTGGTCACCGTCGGCATTGTCGCCTGCACGATGATGTTCTGCCTTGCCGCGCGTGACTTCGACCTCTCGGTCGGCTCCATCGTCGCCTTTGCCGGCATGGTCGCGGTAATGGCGTCGAACTATACCGGTTCGATCCTGCTCGGGCTTCTCGCGGCAATCGCCTGCGGCGCCTTCGTCGGCTTCATCAATGGCGTCGTCATCGCCAAATTCCGCATCAACGCGCTGATCACGACGCTTGCCACCATGCAGATCGTGCGCGGCCTTGCGCTGATCGCATCCGATGGCCGCGCCGTCGGCATCAACAGCCCGGATTTCTACCAACTGGCGCTGTCGAAACTGTTCGGCATTCCGACGCCGGTCTGGGTCCTGGCCGTGCTGTTCTGCATCTTCGGTTTTGTCCTCAATCGTACCGTGTTCGGCAAGAACACGCTGGCCATCGGCGGTAACCCGGAGGCTTCGCGCCTGGCCGGCGTCAATGTCGACTGGACGCGCATCTGGATCTTTGCGCTGCAAGGCGTGGTTTGCGGCATCGCCGGCATCCTTTTGGCCTCGCGCATCACGTCGGGCCAACCCAATGCGGCGGTGGGGCTTGAACTCTCGGTCATCTCGGCCTGCGTGCTCGGCGGCGTCTCGCTTGCCGGCGGCCGCGCCACCATGTCGGGCGTCATCGTCGGCGTGCTGATCATGGGCATCGCCGAAAACGCCATGAACCTGCTCAACATCCCAGCCTTCTACCAATACATTGTGCGCGGCGTGATCCTGCTGCTTGCCGTTTTGCTCGACAATCTGCGTTCGTCGGCACTGGGCCGGCGCTGACCATCTTCCAGTGGAGTGACAGCCATGGCCGAGCGCCTGTCCGGCAAACGCATCTTCCTCACCGGCGCCGCGCAAGGCATCGGGGTTGCCATCGCCGAGGCCTGCCTGGCCGAAGGGGCAAAGCTGTTCCTAGTCGATCGCGACGGCGCGCTGCTGGACAAAACGGTCGCCGGCCTTGCCGCACCGCAGGGCCATGTCGGGCATGTCTCAGCCGACATCAGCGACGGTGCCGCGATTGCCGCAGCCGTCGGTCAAGCGACCGACGCGATCGGGCCGATCAACGCGCTGATCAACAATGCCGGCATGAATGTGTTCTCGACGCCGCTCGAGGCGACCGAGGAGGAGTGGAATCGCAATTTCGATGTCAACGTCAAAGGCGCCTGGAACTGCGCCAAGGCGGTGCTGCCGGCAATGATCGCAAATGGCGGTGGCGCGATCCTCAACATCGCCTCGACGCACAGCTTCACCATCATCCCTCATACCTTCCCCTATCCCGTGGCCAAGCACGCGCTGCTTGGGCTGACCAAGTCGCTGGCGCTGGAATATGCCGGGCAGGGCGTGCGCGTGAACGCGCTGGCGCCCGGTTATGTCGAGACGCAGAAGGCGACCGACTATTGGAACAGTTTTGCCGATCCGGTTGCGGCGCGCGCCAAGACGCTGGCGCTGCATCCCGGCGGCCGCATCGCCTCGGCGCGCGAGATCGCGCTGGCCGCTGTGTTCATGATTTCTGAGGAGTGCCCGTTCATGAACGCGGCGACCCTCGTCGTCGATGGCGGGCTCAGCCAGCTACAGCATCCCGCCTGAACGCTGGAGAGGCTCTATTTCTACGGCATCGACCGCCGGCCTAATGGAGCAAGCAGTCGCGATCAGAACCGCTCGCGATAGGCGCGCGGATTGGTGCCCAGCACGCGCAGAAAGCCGCGCCGCATGGTTTCTTCCGAGCCGAAACCGCAGCGGCGGGCCGTCTGGTTGACGGGCTGGCCCCGCTCCAGCATCCGCCGCGCCGCCTCGATCCGGATCTCCTCGATCGCGCGGGCAGGTGTCCGGCCGGTGGCCTCGCGATAGCGCCGCGAGAAGCTGCGCGGGCTCATATTGGCGTGGTCGGCCAACTGCGTGAGCGACAGGTCACCGGCCAGATTTTCAAGGATCCAGCCATGCAGCCGGTCGAAGCGCCCGTCGCCTTGCTGCAGCTTGAGGGTCTGGCTGAATTGCGCCTGGCCACCGGGACGTTTCAGGAAGACCACCAACTCGCGCGCCACGCCGAGCGCCGTGTGCCGGCCAAGGTCGGCCTCGACGAGGGAGAGGGCGAGATCGATCCCCGCCGTTACGCCGGCGGATGTCCAGACATTGCCGTCGCGGATGAAGATCGGATCGGGTTCGAGCCGGACCGCGGGAAAGCGCCGGGCGAACTCCGCGCAGCGTCCCCAATGGGTCACCGCGCGGCGGCCGTCGAGCAGGCCAGCCGTCGCCAGCAGCATGGCGCCGCTGCAGACGGAAGCGGTTCGGGTGGCATCGCGCGAGCGACCGGCGATCCACTGGACCAGCACGGGATCGTCGCAGGCCGCGTTGACGCCCCATCCTCCGGGGACAAGCAGCGTGTCGATCTTACCTCCGTGGGTTGGCAGCACTGCTGCCTCCAGCACGAGACCGGCCGATGTCCGGATGCGCGGTGAGGCGGCGACGACCACGACCTCGTAAGGAGCCGGTTCGCCGGCCTGCCCTTTGAAATCATTGGCGCTGGCAAAGACCTGCAGCGGTCCGCTGACGTCGAGGAGCTGGATGTCGGGATAGGCAAGTACTTCGATACGGCGCATTGGTTTGGCCCGAAGCGAGGGATGAATGGCAATCGTGCCAAACCATGATGCCGTAGATTGCCGGAAGTCAACCCACGGAGATTTCCATGCCCCTTCGTTTCGGCATCCTCGTATTCCCCGACGTCCAACAACTCGACCTCACCGGCCCATACGAAGTCCTGGCATCGGCCAAGGATGCCGAGGTGGAACTGATCTGGAAGGATCGCAACCCGGTGACGTCATCGACGCGCCTCTCGCTGACGCCAACCGCGACCTTTGACGATTGCCGGCCCCTCGACGTGCTGTGCATTCCTGGCGGGGGCGGGGTCAACGCGCTGCTGGAGGACCAGACAGTCCTCGATTTCGTGTGGGAGCGCGCGGGGCAGGTGCGCTACATCACCTCCGTTTGCAGCGGTGCCCTGGTGCTTGGGGCGGCCGGACTGCTGAGGGGCAAGCGCGCGACCACGCACTGGTATGCGCATGATTTCCTTGAGGAGTTCGGAGCGATCCCGGTCGACGAGCGTATCGTCGAAGACGGCAAGCTCATCACCGCCGGCGGCGTCACTTCGGGGATCGACTTCGGCCTGGCGCTGGTTGCGAGGCTGCTTGGACAGGAGGAGGCCGAGATCGTGCAGCTCTCGCTCGAATACGCCCCGGCTCCTCCCTTTCGGTCCGGCACGCCCGCCGAGGCGTCGCCTGCGGTGCTGGCGCAGGCAAAAAAGCGCCTCTCTGGTTCGAGGCGGGTTCGCGAGGCAATCTTCGCTCGCTGGCGCGAGGCTCGCGCCGCCGCTGCGCCGGCGCGCATCCACGGCTGAAGCAGCAAGGCCGAAGGTGCATCCCCTGGCCCTTCGGCCTCGCTGCGTTTCCACTGTTGACAGGTCCCTTCGTCTGTGCAGAAATTGGTTGGACCATTGAACCACTTCGGTAATAGCCCCGGTGACCGAATTCAGCCTTCCGCCGATCCAGACGACGGCCCGCGACGACGCGGTGCTGAAGGCGTTGGCCGGCTTCGTCATGCGCGAGAAGCTGGAACCCGGTGAGAGGCTGCCGACCGAACGCATCCTCGCTGAGCGTCTGAAGGTCAGCCGCAACACGGTGCGCGAGGCGCTGACGCGCTGGGAAGGGCTTGGCCTGGTCGAGCGCCGGCAGGGCTCGGGCACCTATCTCAAGGCCGCCGTCTCGCTCGACATGCTGCACATGCCGCTGACGCTTGCCGGCGGCAATGATTTCACCGGCCTGATGCGCACGCTGGAAATCCGCCGCGCGCTGGAAGCGGAGGCCGCCGCCCTTTGCGCCATTCGTGCCGACAAGGACGACCTCGCCGAGATCGAGCGCAAGCTCGACATCATGGAGGAAGAGTTTCTCAGCCGCGCCGGCATGTCGTCGGAAGAGGACTGGGAATTCCATCAGGCGATCTACCGCGCCTGCGGCAATCCGCTGTTCGAGCAGATTATCGCCGCCATGCACGAACTGTTCCACCGCTTCTGGGAACATCCGCTCGGCGTGCGCGATTTCGGCCACGCAAGCTTTCCCTACCACCGCACCATGTTCGACTGCATCGCCGCGCACGATCCGGAAGGCGCCCGGGCCGAAGCGCTGAAGCTGATCGCCACGGTCGAGGACGATTTGAAGCGCGGCGCCGCCAACCTCAAACTTTCGGTCCGCACATGAACGAGCACAGCTTCGACCCCGGCATTTCCGGCAGCGACTATCTCGCCGAGGCGGCGACGCTTCTGGCGCATGACGACCCGTTCCCTGGCAATGCGGTGGTGCCGCCGATCTACCAGACCTCGCTGTTCACCTTCGCCAGCTATGCCGACATGGCCGACACCTTTGCCGGGCGCAGGAAGCAGCCGATCTATTCGCGCGGCGACAACCCGACGGTGATGGAATTCGAGTCACGCGTCGCAGCGCTCGAAGGTGCGGAAGCCGCGCGCGGATTCTCCAGCGGCATGGCGGCGATCAGCGCGACATTGCTTGCCTTTGTCGGCGCCGGCGAGCGCATCGTTGCGGTGCGCAACTGCTATGGTGACGCCTACCGACTGTTCGAGCGGTTGTTCCCGCGCCTGCACATCAAGGTCGACTATGTCGACGGCTCCGATCCGGATGCGGTGGCCGCGGCTCTTCCCGGCGCCAAACTGCTCTACCTGGAAAGCCCGACCTCGATGACGTTCGAGCTGCAGGATCTCGAACATCTGACGCGGCTGGCGAAAGAGCAGGGCATCGTCACCACCATCGACAATTCCTGGGCGACGCCGGTGTTCCAGAAGCCGATCCTGCACGGCGTCGATCTGGTGCTGCATTCCGCCTCGAAATATCTCGGCGGTCACAGCGACACCGTCGCCGGCGTGGTGGCCGGCTCGGCCGCTCACATCAAGCATATCAACGACCAGACCTATTCGCAGCTCGGCGCAAAGCTGTCGCCCTTCGAGGGCTGGCTGCTGTTGCGCGGCCTGCGCACGCTGCCGCTGAGACTGCCGCATCACATGAAGAGTGGGCTCATCATCGCCGAGCGCTTGAAGGCGCATGACAAGGTCGAGCGGGTCAATCATCCCGCCTATTCCAACCATCCCGGCAAGAAGACGCTTGCCGGCTATGCCGGGCTGTTCTCCTTCGAGGTGACGGAGGATGTCGACATTCCCGCTTTCGTCGATGCGCTGAAATTTTTCCGCATCGGCGTCAGCTGGGGCGGTCATGAAAGCCTGGTCGTGCCGGCAAAGGCCTCGCTCGAGCAGACACCGGGTCTCAATTCGATGGCGCGCTTCGGCGTCAGCCCCCGAACCATCCGCTTCAATGTCGGATTGGAAAGCGTCGAAGACCTCTGGGCCGACATCGGCCAGGCCTTCGACAAAGCAAAAAAATGACTGGGTTCAAATGGGAGTTCTGAACATGAAACGACTGAGCATCATGCTTGCCACCGCTGCCGGCCTGGCGATGTCCGCCAGCGGCGCGCTGGCCGATACCACCCTCAAGCTGGTCGAGGTCATCACCAGCCCGCAGCGCACCGAATTCCTGAAGAAGCAGATCGCCGAGTTCGAGGCCGCCAATGCCGGCGTCAAGGTCGAGGTGGTCTCGCTGCCCTGGGGGCAGGCTTTCGAGAAATTCCTCACCATGGTGCAGGCCGGCGATACGCCCGACATCGTCGAGATGCCGGAGCGCTGGATGGGCCTGTACGCCACCAACGGCCAGCTCGAGGATCTCGGCCCTTACATGGCCAAATGGGACGACGCCAAGACGCTGGGCGACCGCGCCAAGCAATTCGGCTCGACCGTCAACAACACCCAGTTCATGATCCCGTACGGCTACTATGTGAATGCGCTGTTCTGGAACAAGAAGTTGTTCAAGGAGGCCGGTCTCGACGGCCCGCCGGCGACACTCGACGACTTCATCGCCGACTCCAAGAAGATCTCCGCCATTCCAGGCAAGTACGGCTATTGCCTGCGCGGTGGGCCGGGCGCCTTCAACGGCATGCACATGTTCATGAACATCGCCGCTGGCAAGGGCGGCTACTTCAACGAGGACGGCACCTCGACCATCAACGAGGAGGGCTCGGTCAAGGGCCTGCAGATGCTGGCCGACATGTACAAGGACGGGCTGGCGCCCAAGGATGCGGTGAGCTGGGGCTTTAACGAGACCGTCACCGGCTTCTATTCCGGCACCTGCGCCATGCTCAACCAGGATCCGGATGCGCTGATCGGCATTGCCGACAAGATGAGTGCCGACGATTTTGCAGTGGCGCCGCTGCCTGTGGGGCCAAGCGGCAAATCCTATCCGACGCTGGGCTATGCCGGCTGGGCGATGTTCGCCAACTCGCAGCACAAGGACGATGCCTGGAAGCTGATGGCGACGCTGTTGTCGCCCAAGGACAATCTCGAATGGGCCAAGGAAGTCGGCGTCGTGCCGATCCACAATGGCGCCGACCAGGATGCCCACTTCAAGACCGAGCAGTTCAAAGGCTGGTTCACCGAACTCAGCGACGCTTCCAAATATGAAATGGTGACGCCGCCGACACATCTGGAGAACCTCGGCAATTTCGTCGACCAGGTGGCGATCAAGAATTTCCAGGAAGTGCTGCTCGGCCAGAAGTCGGCCAAGGACGTTGCCGATCAATGGGCCGCGTTCCTGACCAAGGAACAGCAGGACTGGCTGGCCAAGAACAAGAAGTAGTTCTTCCACCTTCTCCCCGTTTACGGGGAGAAGGTGGCCCGAATGCATGTCGCCCAAAAGTGCGTAGCGGTTTTGGGACAACGACATGCACAGACAGGCCCGGATGAGGGGCAGCTCGAGCACCCCAAGGCTGGCGCCGCCCCTCATCTGCCTGCCCGTCCTCCGCAGCAGCTGTGCTGCAGCTACGGAGGGTGGACCGGCATCTGTTCCCCAATGAACGGCGACGCTTGTTGCCAATCCGCTCCTCCAGGAGACGATCCAGAAGCCAATGACCTACGCCGTACCCGAAATACGATCCGCAGGCCGACCGCGAAAGAAGCGGCTGACGCATGCAGCAATCGAGCCCTGGCTTTATCTCAGCCCGGCGATCGTTCTGCTGGGCGTGGTGCTGCTGGTGCCGCTGATCATCGGCATCAGCTATTCGTTCCGGAAGTTCTCCGCCTTCAAATCCGAATATGTCGGCCTCGGCCAGTATCAGGCGATGCTGACCGACCAGGTGCTGGGGCAGGCGCTGGTCAACACGCTCTGGTGGACCGTCGCCAGCCTGTTCTTCCAGTTCTTCCTCGGCCTGGGTCTGGCGTTGCTGCTCGACAAACCGTTTGTCGGGCGCAAGTTCGTGCAGGCGGTGGTGTTCCTGCCCTGGGCGGTGCCATCTTTCCTGTCGGGCCTGACCTGGGCGTGGCTGTTCAATCCGATCATCGGACCACTGCCGCATTGGCTCTTCACGCTCGGGCTGAAGGCCGAGCCGACCAATGTGCTGTCCGATCCGGCGACCGCCATGTGGGGGCCGATCATCGCCAACATCTGGTTCGGCATTCCGTTCTTCGCCATCACGCTGCTGGCGGCGCTGAAGTCGATCCCGTCGGAACTGCATGAGGCGGCCGCAATCGACGGCGCTTCGCCTTGGCAGCGCTTCACCAAGGTGACGCTGCCGTTCCTGGCGCCGACCATCGTCATCACCGTCATGCTGCGTACGATCTGGATCGCGACCTTCGCCGATCTGATCTTCGTCATGACCGAGGGCGGGCCGGCAGGCTCGACCAGCACGGTGCCGGTCTACATCTATGTCAGTGCCTTCAAGTCGCTGGACAAGGGCTATGCCTCCGCGGTGGCGGTGCTGCTCTTGATCTTGCTGATCGCCTATGCGATCGCGCTGATCGCCATCCGCCGCTTGCTGGTGAGGCACGTCTGATGATTGCCGGACGCTCCACCTCCTCGCGCATCTTCAGCGGCATCGGCCTCTACGCGGCGATTGCCGCCTATATGATCTTTGCGCTGTTTCCGATCTTCTGGACGCTGAAGATTTCGGTAACGCCGGAGCGGCTGCTCTATTCCGAGGGCATCACGCTGTGGCCGTCGCAGACCTCCTTCCGCAACTTCATCACTGTCCTGGAAGCCTCTGACTTCCCCCGCTATTTCCTCAACAGCGTTATCGTCTCGGTGTCGACGGCGGCCCTGGTGACAGTCATCGCCACGCTCGCCGGCTACGCCATGTCGCGCTTCACCTTTCGCGGCAAGGCAACGCTGGCGATCATGCTTTTGCTGACGCAAACCTTCCCGCTGGTGATGGTCATTCCGCCGATCTACCGCGTCATGGGCGAGCTTGGCCTGACCAACAGTCTGGTTGGTCTGATCATCATCTACACCGCCTTCAACACCGCCTTCGCCACCTTTCTAATGCAGTCCTTCTTCGACGGCATTCCGAAGGATCTGGAGGAAGCGGCGATGATCGACGGCTGCACGCGGGCGCAGGCGATGCGCAAGGTGATCGTGCCGCTGACCTTGCCCGGCATGGGCGCCACGCTCGGCTTCGTCTTCACCGCCGCCTGGAGCGAATTGCTGTTCGCGCTGATGCTGATCTCCAGCGACGACCAGAAGACCTTTGCCGTCGGCCTGCTCACCTATATCGGCAAGTTCGCCGTGGACTGGGGGCAGATGATGGCGGCGTCGATCCTGGCGCTGATCCCGGTCTGCATCTTCTTCGCCTTCCTGCAACGCTATCTCGTCACCGGCCTCACCGCCGGCGCGGTCAAAGGATAATCGATGGCTTCCGTCACGCTGCAAAACGTCGAGAAGGATTACGGTTCGCTGCGCATCCTGCACGGCGTCGACCTCGAGATCGCCGATGGCGAGTTCGTCGTGCTGGTCGGCCCGTCCGGCTGCGGCAAGTCGACCCTTTTGCGCATGATTGCCGGGCTGGAGGAGGTGTCGGGCGGCGAGATCCATATCGGCGATCGGCTGGTCAACGATGTCGCGCCGAAGGACCGCGATATTGCCATGGTGTTCCAGTCCTACGCGCTCTATCCGCACATGGATGTGTCGTCGAATATGGGTTTCAGCCTGCTTTTGAAGAAGGCGGAGAAGACGACGATCGACGGCAGGGTAGGGGCGGCGGCCAAGCGCCTCGGCCTCGACAGTTTCCTCGGCCGTCTGCCCAGGCAACTGTCCGGCGGCCAGCGCCAGCGCGTCGCCATGGGCCGCGCCATCGTGCGCGATCCCAAAGTGTTTCTGTTCGACGAGCCGCTCAGCAATCTCGACGCCAAATTGCGCGTGCATATGCGCGCCGAGATCAAGGCGCTGCACCAGCAGCTCAAGACCACATCGGTCTATGTCACCCACGACCAGATCGAAGCCATGACCATGGCCGACCGCATCGTCGTCATGCATGACGGTTACGTCCAGCAGGTCGGCCATCCGCTCGAACTCTACGATCGGCCGATCAACACCTTCGTCGCCGGCTTCATCGGCTCGCCCGGCATGAACTTCTTTCCGGCGACAGTGGCCAAGGGCGGCAAGGTGGACGCGGTGCTGGCCGACGGCCAGAAGCTGCGGTTGCCTGATGGCTTGCCGTTGAAGGATGGCGATGTGCTTACTGTCGGGCTACGGCCGGAGCACATCCAGCTTGCCGACGATGGTCCGCTCAGGGCAGAGGTCGAGGTGGTCGAGCCGCTCGGCCTGTCGACGCAGTTCTATGTCCGGCTCGCCAACCAGCTGGTTTGTGTCTTCGTCATGGGACGCAGCACTATCCGGCCTGGCGATAAGGTGCGGCTGTCTGCCGATCCGGCGGCGCTGCATCTGTTCGATCCCGCAAGTGGCAACCGCATCGGGTAATCCTATCGAAGGCTGCCCAGGCTGGCATACATGCCGGTGGTGCGGAACTGCGTCGGGTTGATGCCGTAGAGCCGGCGGAAGACTTTCGAGAAATAGTTGGCGTCCTCGAAGCCGCACAGGATGGCGACCTCCTTGACCGGCAGGAAATCGGCTTTGGTTAGCAGCTTCGCCGCCCGCTGCAGCCGCTGCTGCAGCACGAACTCGGCCGGCGGAACGCCTTCGCTCTCGGCGAAGCAGCGCGAGAAATGGGCGCGGCTGAGGCCGCTGATCTGGACGAGCTCGGCCACGGGCAAGGGCTTGTCGAGATTGGCGTTGATATGATCGATGACCGGCTGCATGACGCTCTGTTTCTCAGTGAAGGCGTGCGAGCCGAAGACATCGTCGTAAAGCGCCATCGCCGCCTCATAGGCGATTGCCGAAGCAGCGCCAGGCGAAGCGCCGCCCTTGATCAGGCGCAGGCTGCAATCGGCGAGATGATCGATCGTCTCCGGCTGCAGCCGAAACACCGGGCCGGAGACGCTGAGTATGGATTTGTGGACGCGCAGCGCCTCCTCGCCATTCATCGAGATCCAGAAATATTCCCAGCGGTCGCCCTTCTCCAGCCAGTAGCGATGGTTGTGTGGCACCAGCACCAGCAGCGTGTCGTTGGCCTGCAGGCGGTAGTTGCGGTTCTCGTAGCGCAGCTGGCCGGTGCCGCTGATCGTGTGCTGCAGCACGGTGAACGGTGTCTGGCCGCGCTTGCGCCCATCCCAGTCATAGGTCACGCCCTCGCGTACTTCATAGCCGGTGCTGGTTGGCATGGCATGCAGGCGCTGGCGGCCGCGCGGCAGCGAGATGGTGCGCATCAACTGTCCGTTGGCGATCAGATCATGCAGCACAAAATTACCCTCGAAAGCATAATCGTTCTCTGGCCGCGCCCTGGAATAACGGCATAATCCAAATCCTGAGAACGCGAAAGACCCGCGGTCGAGGAGCGGGCGGGGAGGAGAACGAGCCGGAATTCCGGCTCGAATGGCATGCGCGCCGAGGCGAGCCGCCATTCCCTTTCCTGTTGCTCCTTACCCGGCATTCGAATGCATCGAGGTGAGGTGATGAGTTTCAAAATCGCTATTATCGGCGCCGGCAGCGTGGGCTTCACCAAGAAGCTGTTCACCGATATTTTGTGCGTCCCGGAATTCAGCGACATCGAATTCGCGCTGACCGATCTCAGCGAACACAATCTGCAAATGATCAAGGCGATCCTCGACCGCATCGTCGAGGCCAACAAGCTGCCGACCAGGGTGACGGCGACGACCGACCGCCGCAAGGCGCTGGAAGGCGCGCGCTACGTCATCAGCTGCGTGCGGGTGGGCGGGCTCGAAGCCTATGCCGACGATATCCGCATTCCCTTGAAATACGGCATCGACCAGTGCGTCGGTGACACGATTTGCGCCGGGGGCATCCTCTACGGCCAGCGCAACATCCCGGTCATCCTCGACTTCTGCAAGGATATATTGGAGGTCGCCGAGCCAGGCGCCAAATTCCTCAACTATGCCAACCCGATGGCGATGAACACCTGGGCGGCGATCGAATATGGCAAGGTCGATACGGTCGGCCTCTGCCACGGTGTCCAGCACGGCGCCGAACAGATCGCCGAAGTGCTCGGCGCCAAGTCGCACAGCGAACTCGATTATGTCTGCTCCGGTATCAACCACCAAACCTGGTTCATCGATTTGCGGCTCAACGGCCGCAAGATCGGCAAGGACGAACTGGTGGCTGCCTTCGAGGCGCATCCGGTCTATTCGCAGCAGGAAAAGCTGCGCATCGACGTGCTGAAGCGCTTCGGCGTCTACTCCACCGAAAGCAACGGTCATCTCTCCGAATATCTGCCCTGGTATCGCAAGCGGCCGGACGAAATCACCCGCTGGATCGACATGTCCGATTGGATCCATGGCGAGACCGGCGGCTATCTTCGCTACTCCACGGAAACCCGCAACTGGTTCGAGACGGAATATCCGCAATTCCTCGAAGCGGCGTCGAAGCCGCTCGACGTATCGAAGCGCTCGAACGAGCATGCCAGCCATATTCTCGAAGCGCTGGAGACGAACCGCGTCTATCGCGGCCACTTCAACGTCAAGAACACCGGCATCATCACCAATCTGCCGCAGGACGCGATCATCGAATCGCCCGGTTTCGTCGATCGCTTCGGCATCAACATGGCGTCAGGCATCACGCTGCCGGAAGCCTGCGCGGCCACCTGCATGGCTTCGATCAACGTTCAGCGGATGTCGGTGCATGCGGCTGTTACGGGCGACATTGACCTGCTCAAGCTCGCGGTGCTGCACGATCCGCTGGTGGGTGCGGTGTCGACGCCGGAAGAGGTCTGGCAGATGGTCGACGAGATGGTCGTCGCCCAGGCGCGTTGGCTACCGCAATACGCCGATGCCGTGCCGGCCGCCAAGGAGCGGCTTTCGAAATCGATGGTGAAAACCCGCGACTGGGCGGGTGCGGCGCGGCGCAAAGTGCGCTCGATCGAGGAACTGCGCGCCGAAAAAACGGCCCTGAAACAGGCCGGCTGAGAATGCTGGCAGGCGGACAGCGGGAGGCCGGTTCGCCAATCAGCCGTCATGAATAGATGCGAGCAGCAGCAGACGTCGAAACATCTGGGAGGAACACAATGAGGAACTTTCGTGGAATTGGCATTCTCGCCGGGCGAAGAATTGGCATTCTCGCCGGGCTGGCGCTGAGCGTCTCGGCATTGGCGCTTGGCAGTGCATACGCGTCCGAGCCGACCACGCCGCCGGCGCCGGCGGCGTTTCCCGCCGAGGGCAAAATCAAATACGTCGCCCGCGATTCCATCCTGGAGTTCAAGGCGCTGCCCGAATATCACGAGCCCGAGTGGGTCACCGAGAAATACGTCAAGACTGGCAAGCTGCCGCCGGTCAAGGATCGCCTGCCGAAGGAGCCGCTGGTGTTCAAGACCGGCAACATGCCGGACGGCATCGGCGTTTATGGCGACACCATGCGCCACGTCATTGGCGGCCGGCCGGAAGGCTGGAATTATGGCGCCGGCCAGACCCAAGGATGGGGCGGCATCGACATCGGCCTTTCGGAATGCCTGACGCGCACCGCGCCTTTGTTCCAGGTCGAGGCCAAGGACACCGAGCCGCTGCCCAACCTCGCCAGGAGCTGGGACTGGTCGAAGGATGGCCACACGCTGACCATGCACCTGGTCGAAGGCGCCAAATGGTCTGACGGCGTTGCCTTCAATGCCGACGATGTCATGTTCTACTGGGACGATGAGGTCGTCGACCCCAATGTCTCGCCGTTGAACGGCGCCACAGCGGAAACCTTCGGTGTCGGCACGACGCTGAAGAAGGTCGACGACTACACCGTCGAGTGGACCTTCAAGGACGCTTTCCCCAAACAGTATCTCTACGCCATGGCCTACGGCACCTTCTGCCCCGGCCCGGCGCATATCCTGAAGCCGCAGCATCCGAAGTACTCGAAGAATACCTACGAGCAGTTCAAGAACGCGTTCCCGCCGGAATATATGAACATTCCGGTGATGGGTGCCTGGGTGCCGGTGGAGTATAGGCCCGACGACATCATCGTCTTGCGCCGCAATCCCTACTACTGGAAGGTCGACGAGAAGGGCAACCAGCTGCCCTATCTCAACGAACTGCACTACAAGCTGTCGACCTGGGCCGACCGCGACGTGCAGGCGGTGGCAGGGGCCGCCGACTTCTCCAACCTCGAGCAGCCGGAGAATTTCGTCGCTTCGCTGAAGCGAGCGGCGGACAAGGACGCGCCGGCCCGGCTCGCCTTTGGCCCGCGCCTGATCGGCTACAATCTGCGCATGAACTTTTCCGCCAATGGCTGGGGCAATCCCGACGAACGCGGCCAGGCGATCCGCGAGCTCAATCGCAATGAGGACTTCCGCAAGGGCATCACCATGGCGCTCGACCGCAAGGCGCTCGGCGACTCGCTGGTCAAGGGGCCGTTCACCGCCATCTACCCCGGTGGCTTTTCCTCGGGCACCAGCTTCTATGACCGCAACTCGACCGTCTACTATCCCTTCGACATCGAGGGCGCCAAGGCGGAACTGGCCAAGGCTGGTCTCAAGGATACGGATGGCGACGGCTTCGTGAACTTCCCGGCCGGGACCGCCGGCGGCAAGAATGTCGAGATCGTGATGCTGGTCAACAATGACTACGGCACAGACAAGAGCCTCGCCGAAGGCGTCGTCGGCCAGATGGAAAAGCTTGGCATCAGGGTCGTGCTCAACGGCCTCAACGGCACCCAGCGTGATGCCTCGCAATATTCCGGCCGCTTCGACTGGCTGATCAGGCGCAACGAGCAGGAGCTGACTTCCGTCGTGCAGAATACCGTGCAACTCGCGCCCGTCGGACCCAAGACCAGCTGGGATCACCGCGCGCCCGAAAGCGGCGTGGTCGACCTGATGCCGTTCGAAAAGGAGCTTGTCGACATCGTCAACAAGTTCGTCTCCTCGTCAGACAATGACGAGCGCGCCAGCCTGATGAAGACGTTCCAGAAGATCTCGACGGAGCATGTCTACAATATAGGACTGACCGAATATCCCGGCGCCCTGATCATCAACAAGCGCTTCTCCAACATCCCGCAGGGAACGCCGATCTTCATGTTCAACTGGGCCGAGGATTCGATCGTGCGCGAACGCGTCTTCGTCGCCGCCGACAAGCAGCAGAAATACGAACTCTTTCCCGACCAGCTTCCCGGCAAGCCCGGCGACAAGGGTCCGACGAACTGAGTTTCCTCCCCTGGCTGACGCCCGGCCGCGCTGCGCGCGCGGCCGGGACGGAGTAAGGTCAGCGGCAACAGATTAGATCCAAGGAGGAGAAACGGTCCGATGCTGCGATTCCTGGCCATGCGCATAGCATCGGCGGTGCCGGTCATGGTCATCCTGAGCCTGGTCACCTTTGCCATCATCCAGGCGCCGCCGGGCGACTATGCCGACTATATCCGTTCGCAGCTCATCAACCAGGGCGGGGCGTCTTTTGCCGAAGCCGACGCGCAGGCGCAGGCCTATCGGGTCGAGCACGGCCTCGATAAACCGCTGCCCGTCCAGTACCTGAACTGGGTCGCCGGCATCATCACCCGCGGCGATTTCGGCTACAGCCTCTATTACAACAAGCCGGTCGCCGCAGTGGTCGGCGAGCGGCTGCCGCGCACGCTGCTGCTGGCATTGGTCTGCCATCTGCTGGCGTCGGTGCTCGGCATCACCTTCGGCATCTGGGCGGCGACTAGGCAATACACATGGATCGACTCGGTGCTGTCGGCCATCTCCTTCCTCGGCATGACGGTGCCGCGCTTCCTGATGGCGCTGATCATCGTCTATCTCCTGGTCTTCCAGTTCAACGTGTCGGAGATCGGCAGCTTCTTCTCGCCGCAATATGGCGGCGCGCCGTGGTCGTGGGCGAAATTCGCCGACCTCGTCAAGCATGTCTGGCCGGTGGTGGCGATCGCCACCTTCGGCGGGCTCGCCTACAATATGCGCGTCATGCGCGGCAATCTGCTCGATACGCTGAACGCGCAATATGTCGAGACGGCCAAGGCCAAGGGCCTGACCGGCAGCGCCGTCGTCATGCGCCATGCCGTGCCCAACGCACTGCACCCGCTCATCATGTATCAGGGCGTGGTGCTGCCCTACATGCTGACCGGCGAGATCGAGACGGCGATCATCTTTGCGCTGCCGACGGTCGGGCCCGCCATCGTCGGCTCGATGGCGGTCGGCGACGTTTATGTCACGGCGACCTTCATGATGGTGCTGTCGGCAACGCTGATCGTCGGCAACATCATCGCCGACATGCTGCTCGCGCTGCTCGATCCGCGCGTACGCCAGTTCAGGGAGAGCTAGATGCTGGCGCGTGACCCATCCCCGCCGCCGCCCCCGGCTGAAGCAACCGCGATTGCGACCCCACGCGGCAATGAGAGCTATATGGCGCTGGTCTGGCGCCGGCTGAGGCGCTCCTGGACCGGCATGGCCGGGCTGATCCTGGTCGTGCTTCTGGTGCTGATGGCGCTGTTCGCCGATTTCTTCGCGCCGATGGACCCCAAGGTGACCGATGTCGCTTTCGCCCCGCCGCAAGTGATGAGTTTTCACGACAGAGACGGGAATTTCGTGCTCCAGCCGCGGGTCTATGCGCTGGCGGATTCTGCAGACCTCGACCCGGTCACCTTCCAGCCGGTCGTCGGGCCGGATTACGAGCATCCGCGCCTGCTCGGCTTCTTCGTCAAGGGCGCCGACTACCGGCTGCTTGGCCTGATCCCCGCCAACCGGCATTTCTTCGCTTCGGCCGACGGCCAGCCGGTGCATTTTCTCGGCACCGACAAATTCGGCCGCGATGTGTTGTCGCGCGCCATCCAGGGCTCGCGCGTCTCGCTGATGATCGCGCTGACGGTGGTGTTCATCATCACCGTCATCGGCACCACGGTCGGCATGGTCTCGGGCTATTTCGGCGGCCGCTTCGACGTCTGGATGCAGCGCTTTGTCGAGCTGGTGCTCGCCTTCCCGCAATTGCCGCTCTATCTTGCGCTGACGACGCTGATCCCGGTGACCGCGCCGACCAACGTCTTCCTCGCCTTCGTCATCATCGTCATGTCGGCGCTGGGCTGGGCGCAGATGTCGCGCGAGGTGCGCGGCAAGACGCTGGCGCTGGCGCGGATCGACTATGTGCGCGCTGCCATGGCGGTCGGCGCCACCGACATGCGTATCATCATGCAGCACATTTTTCCCAATGTGATGAGCCACGTCATCGTCGCCGTGACGATCGCGATCCCGACGGTGGTACTGCTCGAAGCCTTTCTCGGCTTCCTCGGCTTCGCCGTGAAACCGCCGCTGATCTCATGGGGGCTGATGCTGCAGGACACGGCTACCTATTCGGTCATCGGCACCTATCCGTGGATCCTGTCACCGGTCGGCTTCGTGCTGATCACCGTCTTTGCCTTCAACGCGCTGGGCGACGGCCTGCGCGATGCCGTCGATCCCTATTGAGGTGGCCGGGATGACCGTAGCGCTCGCAGCCACCTTCGCACCAGCCGTCCGGCTCGACCATGCCGGCCGCCACGACCAACCCATCATCGATGCCCGCAACATCGAGGTCGCCTTCAAGGTCGAGCACGGCGTCGTCGACGCGGTGAAGGATGTCTCGTTCCAGCTCTATCGCGGCGAGACGATCGCCATCGTCGGCGAGTCCGGTTCCGGCAAGTCGGTGACGGCGCGCGCTGTCATGGGGCTCTTGTCGAAGCGGGCCACCGTGTCGCCGAACTCGACCATCGACTATTGCGGGCAGGACATATTGAAATTCCCCGAGAGCGCCCGGCGCAAGCTGCGCGGCAATCGCATCTCGATGATCTTCCAGGAGCCGATGAGTTCGCTCAACCCGATCTATACGGTCGGCAGCCAGATCGTGGAGGCGATCAGGGTGCATCGAAAGGTCAGCCGCAAGCAAGCCTGGGCGCGGGCGCTCGAGCTTTTGCGGCATGTCCAGATCCCCGAGCCGGAAGCGCGCATCAAGCAGTATCCGCACCAGATGTCGGGCGGGCAGCGCCAGCGCGTGATGATCGCCATGGCGCTCGCCAACGACCCCGATGTGCTGATCGCCGACGAGCCAACGACAGCGCTCGACGTCACGGTGCAAGCACAGATCCTCAATTTGATCCGCAATCTGCAAAAAGAACTCAGGATGGCGGTCATCCTGATCACCCACGACCTCACCGTGGTGCGAAAATTCTCCGACTATGTCTATGTCATGCAGCATGGCGAGATGTGCGAGCACAACGTCACCGAGCGGCTGTTCGCCGACCCGCAGCATGCCTATACCAAGCGGCTGCTCGCTTCAGAGCCGCACGGCAAGCCGCAGCCGCTGCCGGAAAACAGCGGCACCATCCTCGAGGCCCGCGATATGCGCGTCTGCTTCATGCTGCGCCATGGCAGCTTCCTGAAGCCGGACTGGCGCGAGCTGGTCGCCGTCGACGATCTCGGCCTGAAGCTTTGCCGCCACGAAACACTGGGGCTGGTCGGCGAATCCGGCTCCGGCAAGACCACGTTCGGTCTCGCCTTGCTCAAGCTCACCGAGGCCAAGCGTGGCGAGGTCAGCTTCGACGGCCAGCCAATCCACGGCCTGTCGCGCGCCGAGATGCGGCCGCTGCGCTCGCGCATGCAGGTCGTCTTCCAGGATCCGTTCTCCTCGCTCAACCCGCGCATGACGATCGGTCAGATCATCGAGGAAGGGCTGGTCGTCAACAGGATCGGCGCGACACGGCGCGAGCGGGTCGATCGGGTGCGCGACGCCCTGGTCAGCGCCGGCATGCCCGGCGATATCCTGTCACGGTTCCCGCACGAATTTTCCGGGGGCCAGCGGCAGCGCATCGCCATTGCCCGAGCCATCGCGCTGGAGCCCGAATTCATCCTGCTCGACGAACCGACATCGGCGCTCGACCTTTCGGTGCAGGCGCAGATCATCGACTTGTTGCGCAAGCTGCAGGACGAACGCGGCCTTAGCTATCTCTTCATTTCGCACGACCTCAAGGTGGTGCGCGCGCTCTGCCATCGCGTCATCGTCATGCAGAACGGCAAGATCGTCGAACAGGGACCCGTCGACGAGGTCCTCACCCATCCCAAGACCGCCTACACCGAACGGCTCGTCAGGGCCGCCTTCGACGTGGCGTAGCAAAGTGCCGGAGGTTTTATAGTGGCAAGACATCCCAGGATCACCTTCATTGGCGCGGGTTCGACCGTGTTCATGAAGAACATTGTCGGCGACGTGCTGCAGCGGCCATCGCTGTCAGGCGCGACGATCGCGCTGATGGACATCAATCCGCAGCGGCTGGAAGAGAGCGCCATCGTCGTCAACAAGCTGATCGCGACGCTGGGCGTGAAGGCGAAGGCCGAGACCTATTCCGACCAACGCAAGGCGCTCGCCGGTGCCGACTTCGTCGTCGTCGCCTTCCAGATCGGCGGTTACGAGCCCTGCACCGTCACCGATTTCGAGGTGCCGAAGAAATACGGCCTGCGCCAGACCATTGCCGACACGCTCGGCGTCGGCGGCATCATGCGCGGCCTCCGGACCGTGCCGCATCTGTGGAAGATCTGCGAGGACATGCTGGCCGTCTGCCCCGACGCGATCATGCTGCAATATGTGAACCCGATGGCGATCAACACCTGGGCGATCTCAGAGAAATACCCTGAGATCAAACAGGTAGGCCTCTGCCACTCGGTGCAGGGCACGGCGATGGAACTGGCGCACGATCTCGACATTCCCTACGACGAGATACGCTACCGCTCGGCCGGCATCAACCACATGGCCTTCTACCTGAAGTTCGAGCACCGGCAGCCGGATGGCTCTTACCGCAACCTCTATCCGGACCTCGTCCGCGCCTATCGCGAGGGCAGGGCGCCGAAGCCGGGCTGGAACCCACGCTGCCCCAACAAGGTGCGCTACGAGATGCTGACGCGGCTCGGCTATTTCGTCACCGAAAGCTCCGAGCATTTCGCCGAATACACGCCCTATTTCATCAAGGAAGGGCGCCCCGACCTGATCGAGAAGTTCGGCATTCCGCTCGACGAATATCCCAAGCGCTGCATCGAACAGATCGAGCGCTGGAAGGGCCAGGCCGAGGCCTATCGCTCGGCCGACCGCATCGAGGTCGAGCAGTCGAAGGAATACGCGTCCTCGATCATGAATTCGGTGTGGACCGGCGAGCCGTCGGTGATCTACGGCAATGTCCGCAACAATGGCTGCATCACCTCGCTGCCGGACAATTGCGCCGCCGAGGTGCCGTGCCTGGTGGACGCCTCCGGCATCCAGCCGACCTATATTGGCGAGCTGCCGCCGCAACTCACCGCGTTGATACGCACCAACATCAATGTGCAGGAATTGACGGTGCAGGCGTTGATGACCGAAAACCGCGAGCACATTTACCACGCGGCGATGATGGATCCGCATACGGCCGCCGAACTCGATCTCGACCAGATCTGGGCGCTGGTCGATGAGTTGCTGGCGACACATGGCGACTGGCTGCCGACCTGGGCGCGTGGGAGCGCCAAGGTCCGGGCCGCCTGAGCGCTGCTGCGGCGGTATCTACTCCACCGTCAGGCCTCCGGTGGCGCCGGCAACCGGTGGCGCAGTTCCTCGACCAGCACGCGCTCGTTCTCCGAATAGTCGATCGGAACGACGACGAGATGGACGCCACCGCCGGCAAAAGCCTGTTCAAGCGTCGATTGTATTTCTGAGACGGCGCCGACCCTGGTTCCCTTGGCGCCATAGGCCTCGGCATATCTGACGAAATCGGGATTGCCGAAGGTCATGCCGAAATCGGGGAACCGGTCGACCGCCTGCTTCCAGCGGATCATGCCGAAAGCATTGTCCTCGATGATCAGCACGACGAGGTTGAGCTTCAGCCTGACGGCGGTTTCCAGTTCCTGGCTGTTCATCATGAAGCCGCCATCGCCGCAGATCGCCATGACGCGGCGTGCGGGATAGAGCATCGCGGCCGTCATCGCCGAGGGCAGGCCGGCGCCCATCGTGGCCAGGGCGTTGTCGAGCAGCAAAGTGTTGGCGACGCGCGTGCGGTAATTGCGCGCGAACCAGATCTTGTACATGCCGTTGTCGAGCGCCAGGATGCCATCGGCCGGCATCACCGCGCGCACGTCATGAACCAGACGCTGCGGCGTGAAACGGTCTTCGGTGGCGCGGGCGGCAATGCGGGTCAAAATGCCTTCGCGCAATGGCAGCAACGCTTGCGCGTTGGGGATCTTGCCCTCGATCCGGTCGGCAAGCAGCCTGAGCGAAGCGCCGATGTCACCGATCACTTCGGTCTGCGGGAAATAGACCTGCTCGACATTGGCTGGCTGGTAACCGACATGGATCACCTTCGGTCCCTTGTCGCCCATAATGAAGGGCGGCTTCTCGATCGTGTCGTGGCCGATGGTGATGATGAGGTCGGCCTGTTCTATCGCCTCATGCACATAGTCGCGCTCCGACAGCGCCGCTGTGCCCATGTAGAGTTCGGTGCCGCCGGGCACCGTGCCCTTGCCCATCTGGGTGGTGAAATAGGGAATGCCGGTTCTGATGACGAACTGGGCGAGGTCGGAGGTCGAGCGCGGCCGCGACGCGGCGGCGCCCAGCATCGCCAGCGGCCGCTGCGCCTTGATGATCATCTCAGCGGCACGGTCGAGCGCCAGCGGGCTGGCCAGCGGAAGCTCGACCGGATGCGGCGGGATCAGCGCGACATCGTCGCACTCCTCGGCCGCGATGTCTTCGGGCAGTTCCAGATGCACCGGCCCCGGACGCTCCTCCTCGGCAATCCGAAACGCTTCGCGCACCACGGCGGGAATGGTCTTCGCCGAGATGATCTGACGTGACAGCTTGGTCAACGGCTTCATCGCGGCGACGATGTCGACGATCTGGAAGCGGGCCTGGCGCGACGAGCGGATGCCCTTCTGCCCGGTGATCATGATCATCGGCATGGCGCCGAGCAGCGCATAGGCGGCACCCGTCGTCAGGTTCAGGGCGCCGGGTCCCAGCGTGGTGATGCACACACCTGGCTTGCCGGTGAGCCTGCCATGGGTGGCGGCCATGAACGCCGCCGCCTGCTCATGACGGGTGAGGATGAGCTGGATCGAGGATTTGCGGATGGATTCGACGACGTCCAGGTTTTCTTCGCCGGGAATGCCGAAGATGCGATCGACGCCCTCATTCTCGAGGGCGGCAACAAGCAGGTCAGAACCTTTGGGCACGAAGCATCTCCTGGGCAAAGCGGCGGCGAACCGCGTCGGGATATGATCAGACATAGTGCTGGCAAAGTCCTACCGCGAGGCGCGGCCGCCGCCAATATCGCTCTGCCTTACAGATCCTTCCGTTTCCTGAATTGGCCGGGCGAGACGCCGGCGTGGCGCCTGAAGGCGGTGGAGAAGGCGGCTTCCGAGCTGTAGCCGACCGCCTCGGCGACTTGGCCCAGGCTCTTGCCCTCGTGCAGCAGCCGGCTGGCCTGCCGCATGCGGCAGCCGAAGAGATAGGCCATGGGCGCTTCGCCGACGAGATCGCGAAAGCGGGCGGCAAAGGTTGCCCTGGAGAGCCCGACCGCGCATGCCAGGGTCTCGATCGTCCAGTCGTGGCCATAGGCTTCATGCAGGGTCGCGAGCGCTCTGGCGATCGCGGGGTCCTGCAATCCCCTCAGCCAACCTGGATTGTCCATGCTTTCCAGACCGGAGCGCAAGGCGCGCGTGACGATGGCCCCAGACAGGCGAGCCATTACTACGTCGCTGCCGGGACCTTCGTCGGTCGCTTCCACCAGCAAGGCCTCGACATAGCCACGCAGCCATTTGGGCAGACGGCCATTCGATCCCCGGATGTGAACGATGCGCGGCAGGCCGGCAAGTGCCGGATGGTCGGCGTCGCGAAAGGCGAAGGCGCCGCACAGGATGACGGTCTTTTCGCCTTCGCCGCCGCTGCGAATACGCCCGGCTGCGGTTTGGGTCGCCAGTTCGGCGGCGGGGACGTTCGCGCTTTTGAGCGCGCCGGGCGACCGCAGCACATGCGGATCGGCGCGCGGTGCAATGATCAGGTCGCCGGCATCGAGAGGCTCGACATCTTCCTCACCGAACACCGCCTCGCATCGCCCCTTGATGACGACGTGAATGCCGCGAAGTCCAGCCTGGCTGAACGAGATCGCCCAGGGCGCGGCCAGTTCGAGGCGCCGGTACCCGGCGGCTGCGAAGTGCAATTCGCGCATGAGGGTAGCCAGGAGATCCACGCTTCGCTCCAGAAACAGACGATCGATAAATCAATCCAGACGCTGTCGAATAGCGCGCCGGCCTTACTGGACCTAGCTATGCCCGACAGGCCGCTTGCCGGCGATAACGAAACTCAGGAGTTATTCATGCCGCCAATCGAGCTTTTTGTCGCGCAGCTTTGTCCCTATGCGCACCGTGTCAGGCTCGCCCTTGCCGAGAAAGGCCTGCAGGCGACGGAAATCGAAATCGATCTGCGCAACAAGCCGGCGTGGTTCCTGAAACTCACGCCGACGGGAAAGGTGCCGCTGCTGCGCCATCAGGGGCAATATGTCAGGGAGTCGGCGATCATCTGCGAATATCTCGATGATGCATTCCCCGAACGGCCGATTTTCCCCAGGGATGCTCATGCCCGCGCTGAGGCGCGCATCTGGATCAGCTTCGCCGACACGCAGCTTTACGCCAGGACGGCAACCATGATGCACAGTTCCGACGCTATGGTTCATGAGCGGATCAAGGCCCAGCTTGGCGACGCCCTGCGCTTTGTGGAACAGCATGCCTTTGCGAGGCGAGGGGCGGACGAACGGTTTTTGCTGGGCTCGGAATTCAGCGCCGCCGACGTCGCCTTCTATCCCTGGTTCGAACAGCTGTGCGTGCTTGAGAAATATCTGGGCTTTGCCATGCCGACCGAATGCGAGCGCCTGCTGCGGTGGCAGGAAACGGTTGCCGCCAGGGAGGCGGTGCGGACCTGCGCAAGGTCGCCCGGCTTCTACCTGGAATCCTATGGCCGGCTTCTCGCGGCCTGAGACGAGCGGGCAAACGGAAAAAAATTCCTCACTATGGTGCTGCAAGGTCAGTCATTTGCTTCTTGCGGCAGGCGCAAGCCTGTAAATATGCGGCATCAAGCAGGTCCGCGAGAGGTGAGAGAAACATGCCCAATCCAACCGTCGTCGGGTTTTCCGGCAATTTCACCCGGCCGTCCAAGACGCGCGGCTTCGTCGACCAGGTCGTCAGGGACATTGCGCGCCAGCATGGATTGTCGGCGAGTACCTACGACATCGAAGACCTCGGCCCCTCACTTGGCGCTGCCAAATGGGCGCGCGATCTCGACGGTCAGGCGCGGGCAATCTTCGACAGCGTCGTCAATGCCGATGTGCTGGTGGTGGGGTCGCCGACCTACAAGGGCAGCTACACCGGCCTGTTCAAGCACTTCTTCGATCTGTTCGATCCCGCTTCCTTGCGCGGTAAGCCGGTGGTGCTGCTTGCCACCGGCGGTAACGATCGCCACGCGTTGATCGTCGAGCACCAGTTGCGGCCGCTGTTCGGCTTCTTCGAGGCGCTGACGCTGCCGACAGGGGTCTATGCCACGGACAAGGATTTTTCCGATGGCGTGCTGCGGGCAGAACCCATCCTGAAGCGCGTCGAGCAGGTCGTCGGCGAGGTCGGGCTGGTGCTGGCCAATCGCTCAGCTGCCGGCGTCGCGGCCGGATAGCACGCAGATTTTTACGTGATCCGCAAATCAATACCCCGCCGGCCAGGCCTGGCGGGGTATCGCCGTGCAAAGGTTCCCGCGCTTGCGGTCATCCTGAGCGACGATGACAACGCGGCTTGGCCAACTGCGAAATCCATCTCAGGCGGATTTCTCGCGACAACTAGTTCCTGTCCGCCGGCTTCGAACGCATCCTTGACACCGTCTCGCGCTCGGCGCGCTTGGAGCGCAGAGGCGGCAGGCCGCGGTCGATCAGGTCCATGTCCTCCAGCACCATGTCGCCCATGCGCTTGAAGGCGATGTCAAGCGCACCGGCGCGGTGGGCGGAGCGCAGGAAGCCGGGGATCGTGCGGACCGGATGGTCCTGCGCCAGCGGTTCTTCAGGGAAGACATCGCTGGCGGCGACGATGTGGCCGCTTTCCACCGCCGCCATCAGGGCAGGGAAGTCGACGACGCCGGCGCGGCTGAGCAGGATGAATGCGGCGCCCTTGCGCATGGAGGCAAAAGCATTGGCACCGAGAAAGCCCTGATTCTCTGAGGTCACCGAAGCGACGACGAAGACGAAATCGCTGGTCGACAGCACCTCGTCCAGCGAGGCCGGCTCGACGCCACTGTCGATCAGGATCGATGGCGGCAGCCAGGGATCGAAGACCTTGGTGCGGGTGCGAAAACCCGACAGCAGTCGGTTGAGCGCACGGCCGAGATCGCCGAAGCCGATGATGCCGACATCGGCGCCGGACAGAAGCCGCGCCGTCAAATTGCCGTCGCCGCCCCACAGCTCTTCGCCTTTGCGGAAGGCGAGGTCGGCATCGACGATGTTGCGGGCGAGGTTGAGCGCCATGGCGAGGCCAAGCTCGGCCACCGGCTCGGCGAAGACGAGGCCGGTGGTGACCACATGGATGCCGCGCGCAAACAGCGTCTCATAGGGCATGTTGTTGATGAGGTTGGTCTCGACATTGAAGACGCAACGCAGCGCCTGCATCCGGTCCAAGGTCTCGGGCCAGATCGGCGGCTGGCCGATAATATAGCGGGCTTCGGCAAGCACGTCGGCGGGCAAGTTCGCCACGCCCTCGGCCGTCGTCTCGACGACGCGGTAATGCGCTTTGAGGCGCGCCAGCTGCGGTGAGGTGAAGATCAGGTCGAGCGTGCGTGGTTCCGGCGCGCTGATGACCAGCGGCAGGGCCTTGTTTGGCATAACGATTCCTCCCCGGCGCGATCCGTATCGCGTATTTTGCTTTGCACTTGTGGTAGTCCCCAAAACCGCTTGCCGCCGTCCGGCGGCATGTGCTTGAGGGGTAAAATACCCACGATTAAACGATTTACAACTCCGGGAGGGGCCGCCGATCGCGTGGCTCGAGCCTTGCCGGGTTTTGATGCGGGAATCCGTTGGCTCGCCAGGCAACGGCCCTGAGGGCTCCTTTCCTTCTCCCCTGTGAGAGAAGGTGGAGTCAAAACGGATAGTGCTGCCCCGGATCCTCGATGGTCAGCCAGCGCAGGTCGGTGAACTCGGCAATCGAGGCCTTGCCGCCGAAGCGGCCGTAGCCTGAACCCTTGACGCCGCCGAACGGCATTTGCGCCTCGTCGCCGACGGTCGGGCCGTTGATGTGGCAGATACCGGCTTCGATGCGCGCGGCAACCGCCATGGCACGGCGGATGTCGCGGCTGAACACGGCTGAAGACAGGCCGTATTCGGTATCGTTGGCGACACATACCGCTTCGTCCTCGCCCTTGACGCGGATCACCGGCTTGACCGGGCCGAAGGATTCTTCCGAATAGACGCGCATCGCCGGCGTCACGTGGTCGAGCAATGTCGCCTCGACCACGGTTCCGGTGCGCTTGCCGCCGGCCACAAGCCTGGCGCCCTTGGCGACGGCGTCGGCAACCAGTTCTTCCATCTTGTCGGCGGCTTGGTCGCTGATCAGCGAACCGAGCACGACATGGCCGCGCGGGTCGCCGGCAGGCAGCTGCGCCGCGCGGGCGGCGAGCTTGGCGACGAATTCGTCGGCGACCTTTTCATCGACGACCAGACGCTCGGTCGACATGCAGATCTGGCCCTGATGCATGTAGGCGCCGAAGGTCGCGGCATTGACCGCGGCGACGATGTCGGCATCGTCGAGCACGACCAGCGGCGCCTTGCCGCCGAGTTCGAGCAGCGCCGGCTTCAAGTGACGGCCGGCGAGTTCGGCAATGATCCTGCCGACCTTGGTCGAGCCGGTGAAGTTGACACGCCTTACGGCGGGGTGCGCGACCAGTGCCTCGACGATTGTCGCTGCGTCCTTGGGATGATTGGTGACGACATTGATGACGCCCTTGGGCAGGCCGGCCTCGACCAGCACCTGCCCGATCAGCCGGTGTGTGCCTGGGCACATTTCCGAAGCTTTCAGCACAACCGTGTTGCCGCAGGCGATCGGCATGGCGATGGCACGGGTTCCGAGGATGACCGGTGCATTCCACGGCGCGATGCCGAGGCAGACGCCGGCCGGCTGGCGGATCGCCATGGCCAGCGTGCCGGGCTTGTCGGAGGGAATGACCTCGCCCGAAATCTGCGTCGTCATGGCGGCTGCCTCGCGCAGCATTTTGGCGGCGAGCATGACGTTGAAGCCGGCCCAGGGGCCGGTCGCGCCGGTTTCTTCCATCATCAATTTGGTGAATTCGCCGACCTTGGAGTCCATGACATCGGCCGCCTTGGACAGCAAAGCGCGGCGCTCGCCCGGACCGGTCTTCGACCACGTCTTGAAAGCGGCAGCAGCGGCTTCGACCGCGGCATTGGCGTCGGCGATACTGGCTGCGGCAGCGCGGGTCGCCAGCTTGCCGGTGAACGGGTCCATGCGCTCGTAAGAGGCTGAGCCGGAGGCATCCCTTTTATCGCCGTCGATCAGAAGTCCGATGTCCATTGTTCTCTCCCTCGCTCGCCGTCGAGCGTCTTTTCTACCTATTATCGACCACGATCTGATTCCGAACACCGGCTCCCACTTTTCGGGATCATGGTCTAGAAGCCGAGCACCTCGGCATTGATCGATGCTTCAAGCCCACCGTCAACCGGCACATTGGCGCCGTTGACCCAGCGTGCGCCGTCCGAGCACAGGAACAGCACGACAGGCGCGATGTCGCCCGATGTGCCGGCGCGGCCGACACGGGCGATGTCGCTATCGACTCGGGCGTCGCCCAGCACATTGCGGAACTGTTTGAGGATCGGCGTCTCGACCGGGCCGGGGCTCACTGCATTGACGCGGATGCCGCGGCTCCTGAACAGGTCCTGATGCGCGGCGCGCTGCGTCCACAACAGCAGCAGCTCCTTGGAAACGGAATAGCCTTCCTCGTTCTTCACCTGATGGTCGGCGACCACCTCCGCCACATCGGGAAAGCCTTCGATGCCGACCATCGATGCCGCGCGGTTGAGATTGGCGCGCCAGCCATAGCCGGCGATCGAGGCGACGTTGACCACGGCGCCGCCTTCACGAAGTCTGGGTGCGAGGCCTTCCGAGAGCGCGCGCAGGCCATAGAAGTTGACGGCCAGTGTCGACACCGCACCGGTGTTGCCGGGGAGGCCGGCGACATTGCAGAGCGCATCGATGCGCTGCGGCAGGCGCCCGAGGAGATCGTCGACGCCGGCCTTGAACGAGATGTCGGCCTTGACGAAGAAGCCGACCGGTGCGGCAGGTTCACGCACGTCGACGCCGATCACGTCAGCGCCCAGTTGGCCGGCAAGTTCGGCCGTGCGAGCGCCGATACCAGAGGCGACACCGGTGATGAGGATGGTCTTGCCGAACAGCATGGTCACGCCTTTTCTGGATGCGTTGCGGCCTGTTGCGGCGAGGGCGCCGCGTCGCCATCTGCGGCGTTTGGCGGGAGCCTGACGCGATAGCCGACCGGCAGCAGGCGCAGGCCAAAGCGCTCCTCCAGCGTTCCCCACAGGCCGCGCGGCAGGAAGAGCGAGAACAGCACCGCCGTGGCGCCGAGGCCGATCAGATACCAGACGCCGGTGCCGCCGAACCAGGTCTCGATGAGGAAGAACAGCAGCGCACCCAGAATGGCGCCCTCGAAGGTGCCGATGCCGCCGACCAGCACCATGAAGATCATGTAGGCGGTCCACTGGACGTTGAAGTAGGTTTTCGGCTGGAAGGTGATCGACGTGGCCAACCACAGCGCGCCGGCCATGCCGATGCCGAAGGCGGCGAGCACGAAGAGCAGCCGCTTGGTTCCAGTGACGCGCACGCCGACCGATGCCGCGGCCTCCTCATTGTCCCTGATGGCGCGGATGGCCGCACCCGTGCTGCCACGCAGCAGGCTAAACAGGGTGGCGAGCAGCGCCGTCATCGCGGCCAACGCCAGCCAGTAGATCGTCGCCCGCCTGACGCCGGCGTCATAGACGTTGAGCGAGATCAGCGACGTCCCGGTTTCGCCTTGCACCAGCCGGTCGAGATTGACCAGCAGATGGGTGAGCGCGGCGATCACCCACATGCCGATGGCGAACTCGCCGTTCTTAAGCTTCAGCATGAACAGCGACATTGGCCAGGAGATCGCGCCGACGATGATCGCGGAGACGAACAGCGAGGCGAACGGGTTGAGGCCGGCATCGGCCAGACGGATGGCGAAATAGGCGCCGAGGCCGAAGAACACTTGCTGTCCAACCGAAACCAGCCCGCCGAAGCCGGCCAGCGCGTTCCACATCGCTGCCAGGATCACATAGATGAACAAGGCGGTAAGGCGGTCGACGGCGCCGGCCGACAGGAAGTGCGGCGCGATGCCAAGCAGCGCGATGATGACGACGACCGCAATCGCCGAGATGCGCGAGGCGGAGGTGCCGCGCTCGATGACGGGGTCGTTTAAAACCGCGCTCATGATGCTTTCCTCGCGGGCAGGCGCAGCAGGCCGCGCAGGCCGAGGCCGGAGGTGGAGAGCCGGATGAACAGCACGATCAGGAAGGCGACATGGCCGCCGATCAGAAAACCTTGCGGATGGATCTGCGCGCCGAGCGTCTGGGCGAGCGCCAGAACGATGCCGCCGACCAGCGTGCCCCATAGCGAACCGGCGCCGCCGATCACCGCCGCCTCGAAAGCGAACAGCAATTGAGGTGCGCCGGTATAGGGATCGAAGGTGGCGCGCATGGCGAGGAAGGCGCCGGCCAGCCCAACGGTGACCATGGCGATGGCGGCGGCGAGGGCATTGGCGCGGCGCGCATCGACGCCGACGAGACCGGCCGTGTCGGGATCTTCCGACGTGGCGCGGATCGAGCGGCCAAGCCTGGTGCGGGTGAGGAACAGCTGCAGTCCGCCAAGCAATATGACGGCGGCGGCGAACATGATCACGGCAAGCTTGCCGACATAGATGCTGCCCGGCCATTCCCAGGAATCGTAGGAGAGGCTGCCGATATAGGGCGCCAGCGAACGTGTGTCGGCGCCGAACTGCTCGAACAGCGCATTGTCGATGACGATGGCGAGGCCGAACGTGGTCAGGATCGGCAGGAGCGCGCCGCCGCGGGCGCTGCGCTCGAGCAGGAAGCGCTGCAGCGCCCAGCCGATGGCCGCCATCAGCGGCAGCACGATGAGCAGGCCGACGAAGGGCGAGATATGGAATTGCGAGGCGAGCCACCACAGCGCATAGGCGGAAAACACGGCCAGGCTTCCATGTGCGAGGTTGATGATGCGCATCACCGAAAACATGAAGGAGAGGCCGCAGGCGATCAGCGCGTAGTAGCCGCCGAGCAGGATGCCCTGGACGATCTGGTTGCTCATGCCGGCACACTCCCGGCGCTTTTTCTGTGCAGACCGAAATAGGCTTTCGTCACTTCATCGCGGGACATGCCCTTGCTCGGGCCTTCCAGCGCGACGCGTCCTTCGAGCATGCAGATGACCTTGTCCGAGACCGAGAGCGCGCGATTGAGGTCCTGTTCGACCAGGATGATCGTCGTGCCGGAGCTGATCAGGCCTTGCAGCGAAGCGTATACGCGATCGACCACCAGCGGCGACAGGCCGAGCGAGACCTCGTCGAGCAGCAGCAGTTCGGGATTGCTCATCAAAGCGCGGCCGATGGCGGTGGCCTGCTGCTCGCCACCGGAGAGATGCCCGGTCTTGGCATGGCGGCGCGGCTTCAGATTGGGGAACGTGTCGAGCACTCGTTCCACGCTCCAGTCGCCGGGACGGCCGGCGGTCTTGCCAAGCAGGAGGTTCTCCTCGACCGTCATCTGCACGAACAGTTTTCGCCCTTCCGGCACCAGCGCGACGCCCATGCCGACGCGCTTGTGCGAGGGAACGCCGGTGATATCGGCACGATTCAGCAGCACGCGGCCGGCCGTCGGCTGGTGCGCGCCGGCGATCGCCCGCAGCAGGGTCGTCTTGCCGGCGCCGTTGGCGCCGACCAGCGCCAGCGTTTCGCCGCGCTCGATCGAGAAGTTCACGCCGCGCACCGCCTGCAACAGGCCGTGGCGGACGACCAGATTCTCGATTGCGAGCAGGCTCATTTCGGGCCTCCGCCGAGATAGGCCCGCACGACTTCGGGGTCGGCCATCACCGCTTGCGGCTCGCCGTCGGCGATGATCTTGCCGGCGTCCATGCAGATCAGCCGCTCGGCCACCTGCAGCAGGATGTGGACGATGTGCTCGATCCAGACGATGCCGATCTTGCGCCGACGCAATTCCTTGATGGTATCGACAAGTTCGCTCGCCTCGCCATCGGTCAGGCCGCCGCCGATCTCGTCGAGCAGAAGCAGCGTCGGCCTTGCCGCGAGCGCGCGGGCAAGTTCTAGCCGCTTGCGGTCGAGCAGGCCGAGCGTTTCGGCGCGCCGGTTGGCCACGCCCAGCATGCCGCACAGTTTCAGCGACGCCAACGCCTCTTCATAGGCCTCGTCGCGGGCGAGACCGGCGCCATGCGATGCCGCAACAAAAACGTTCTCGAACGTGGTCATGCCGCCGAACGGTTTCGGCACCTGGTGCGTGCGCACCAGGCCGAGCCGGCAGCGCTGCGTTGCCGGCAGCGCCGTCACATCGCCGCCCTTGAAGACGACCGTGCCGGCGCTCGGCGGGAAGGCGCCTGACAAGATGCTGAGCAGCGTCGTCTTGCCGGCGCCGTTCGGGCCGACGATGCCGACAGCCTCATCGGCATTCATGGCGAAGTCGATATCGTCGAGCACCACCAGCGCGCCGAAGCGTTTCTGGATGCCGGCAGCGCGGAGGATCGCGGCGTTTGCTGAACCGTTCACGATGCGATCCCCG
This sequence comes from Mesorhizobium sp. M0062, assembly GCF_040323125.1. NCBI lineage: Bacteria > Pseudomonadati > Pseudomonadota > Alphaproteobacteria > Hyphomicrobiales > Phyllobacteriaceae > Mesorhizobium > Mesorhizobium sp. M0062. The sequence goes on along the minus strand of NZ_JAMYUO010000008.1, from coordinate 36,262 downwards.
TAGCCGTCCGTCAGCCGTTATACGGCTGGAGCTTGGCCTCGACCGGAACCTTCGGGTCGGTGGCGTTCTCGGTCACGACGTAGTCGAGCGGGAATTTGCCGCCTTCCTTGGCCGCCACCCATTGGGTGCCGATGATCGGGCCGGGAGAGACATTGGCGACCGGGCCGCTGGTGAAGTCGACCTTGCCGATCATGGTCTCGGTGTTGAGCGTGCTCAGCGCCTTGGCGACGGCCGCCTTGTCCTTGGCGTCGGTGCTTGCCTTCAGCGCCTCGAAGCCGGCGTCGAGCAGCGACATCGAGGCGCCGAGCTGCTGCGTCCATTGCTTGCCGCTGGCGGCCTCATAACCGTCGGCCAGTTCGGTCCCCGAAACGCCGGTCAGCGGCGACTTGTAGGGGAAGGCCTTGTGCCAGTACGCGGCGCTCGAAATCTTGTTGCCGAGATCGCCGAGCGCCTCGATGTCGGACGGGAACAGCCCGGTCTTGGCGACCTGGCAGATCTTGATCTGCTTGATCAGGCCTTGCTGCGCGGCCTGGCGCCAGAAGGCGGCGAAGTCCGGCGGGATCGGGAAGGAGTTGAAGATCTCGACGCCTTCCTGTTTGAACAGTGCGATCTGCGAGGAATAGTCGGTGGTGCCGGTCTCGTAGGCGCCGGGATCGACGATGGTGAAACCCTGCTTTGCCAGCAACGGCGCCAGATGGGTGCGGATGGCATTGCCGTCGGCGTCGTTGGGATACATGACGCCGACCTTCTTGTTGGTCTCGATCAGGCTCCATTGCGAGATGTAGGTCCGGAAGAACTCGTCGACGCCGAAGCCGAAATGATAGGTCCATTTGAACGGCGAGGGTTCGCCGGGCTTGGCGCCGCGGCCGAAATACCAGGCCTCCCACGGCATGACGGTGGAGAGGCAAGGCACGCCGGCGGCTTCGCAGGCGTCGGCGACCGGGTTGATCACCTCCGGCGTCGACACCGCCAGCATCAGGTCGACGGCCTGGTTGTTGATGAGGTCCTTGGCGAGCTGGCCGGCGCGCGACGGGTCGGATTGCGTGTCCTGGTCGATGATCTCGACACTGTATTTCTTGCCGCCGATGTCGAGGCCGTTGGCGAGCGCCTTGCGGGCGAGATCGAGCACATAGCCGTCGGTCTGGCCGAAGCCGGCGAGCGGCCCGGTGCGCGGGCTGACAAAGCCGACCTTCAGCGTGTCGGGGGCCTGCGCGAATGCCTGGCCGCGGCTGAGCGCAAGTGCCGCGCCGCCGGCGAGCGATGTGGCGATGAACTGGCGCCGCGAGACGCCGGATTTGCTTGAGGTCATGCTGGTATTCCTCCCTTTCCTGACGGCACCTGGAGGTCACCGCCGGTCTGCTCAAAATCGATGCCGCCCGTTCTTAAGATCGGAGATCGCCCCGGCAGGCCTTGAGGCGGCAGCGGAACGCCGCCAATGCCGATAACGGCACGATTTCGATCCTCCCATCGTCACAGTGCCCTAGGTGTTTGGTTTGGTAAAATGATATTTTGCGGTGTTTCGTTAACCAACAGGTTATGGAAATACGGCTGAAGGCCCGCTCTGCGCCAGATTGGCGAAAGGTGCTCAGGCGTTCTGGCTGGCCGCCTCGCGAATGGTCTGCAGCAGGATGGTGAAGGCCGGCGAAGGCGCAGTGTCGGTCCGCATCGTCAGGCCGACCGGCCCTTTGGTTTCCTCGGTGTTGACGGGCAAGGCGACGAAGGCGCCGCTGGAGAGTTCGTTGGCGACGACGCCTGTCGATATGATCCAGACCGCATTGCTTTGGCGCAGGAAGGCACGGCCGAAGGAATCCGAGACGGTCTCGATCTCGGTCGCAGGCGCCGTCATGCCGTTGGTGATGAACAGGCGGTCGACGAACGGGCGGATGACCGACTCCCGCGTCGGCATCAGCACCGGGAATTCATCGAGCCGGGCGAAGATGTCCTGGCCCGGCTGCAGCAGCGGATGGCCGGCCCTCACCACGAACAGCACCGGTTCGGAATAGAGATGCTCGAAGAAGAAGCCGGTCATGTTTTCCGGCGCCGCAAGCCGGCCGACGACGAGATCGAGCGCACCGACGCGCAACTGTTCCAGCAGGACCGCGTTCTCGCCGGTGACGATCTTGATCGCAGCACCGGTATTTTCACTCAGGAACAGGCTTATGGCGCGTGGCATCACCTTGGCCGACACTGTCGGGAGCGCGCCGATGCGGATCGGATGCCGGTTGATGGCGCCGTCCTGGCGGACGGAATCGACGCCGCGCTTCAGTGCCGTGATCGCCGTGCCGGCATGGCCGAGAAAGATTTCGCCAAGCCGCGTCACCCTGATGCCGCGGCCGTCGCGTTCGACGACAGCGATGCCAAGCGCCTCCTCCAATTCGCGCAACGTCTTGGTCACGGCCGGTGGGCTGACATGGAGAAAGTCGGCCGCCCTCGCCACGCTGCCTTGCCGCGCTACCTCAAGGAATTCCTGCAGGTGACGGAACCTTATGCGGCTTTCGGACATGTTCTCATAACCGAGCAGTTAATGAAACGGCGTAAAATATCATTTTACCAAACCAAATGCCTTGTGCAATGTGAACACGGAGGATCGAAATCGTGCCATTCGTCAACATTGGCGGCATCACGCTGCACCATCGCCATATCAAGGCGAAGGGAAATGCGCGGCCGATCGTGTTCATCAATTCGCTGGGCACCGACTTCCGCATCTGGGACGAGGTGTTGTCCGAACTGGGTGGCGAAATGCCTGTGTTGGTCTACGACAAGCGCGGCCATGGCCTGTCCGACATTGGTGGCGTCAGCTCGATCGACGAGCATGTCGATGATCTGTCGGGCCTGTTCGATCATTTCGAACTGAACAATGCGGTGCTGTGCGGCCTGTCGGTGGGCGGCCTGATTGCGCAAGGGTTTTATGCCCGGCGCCCCGAAATCGTCGACGGCCTCATCCTGTGCGACACCGCCCACAAGATCGGCACGGCCGACAGCTGGAACACCCGCATCGAAACGGTCGAAAGCAAAGGCATCCAGGCCATCGCCGATGCCGTGCTCAAAATGTGGTTTACGCCTGCCTTCCACGCGGACCGTGTCGCCGAGCTCGACGGCTACTGGAACATGATGACCCGGCAAGCCGTCGCCGGCTATGTCGGCACCTGCGCCGCGGTGCGCGATGCCGATTTTACCGAGGCTGCGCAGGCGATCGCGGTGCCCACGCTTTGCGTCGTTGGCGACCAGGACGGCTCGACGCCGCCGGATCTCGTCCGCTGGCTGGCCGATCTGATCCCAGGCGCACATTTCGAAATCATTCGTGACGCCGCGCACATCCCTTGCGTCGAACAGCCCGAGGCGCTGACCACCCTGATCCGCGATTTCGTCGCGGCGCTTCCCCTGAGAAAGCAGACCCATGGATGAACTGCCCAAAAACGAAACCAGATACCGAACCGGGCTGACCGTCAGGCGCTCGGTGCTCGGCGACCCTCATGTCGATCGCAGCGAGGATGCCGTCACCGATTTCGACCGGCCGTTCCAGGAGCTGATCACCGAGGCAGCCTGGGGCACTGTGTGGGCGCGTCCGGGCTTCAGCAGGCGCGAACGCTCGATCGTGACGCTGGCACTGCTGGCCGCCCTTGGCCATGATGAAGAGGTCGCCATGCATGTGCGCGCCACCGCCAACACCGGTGCGTCGCGCGACGATATCTGCGAAGCGTTCCTGCATGTCGCGATCTATGCCGGCGTGCCGGCCGCCAACCGCGCCTTCAGGATCGCCAAGGAGGTGTTTTCGGAAATGGACGGAAGCAGGGCTGGCCATGCCAGCTGATGCCGGCTCGAACCGCAGGCCCGAGAGCGGCGCCTTCTTCCAGCGCGACCGCGGCTGGCATCCGCCGGCGCTGACGCCCGACTACAAGACGTCGGTGCTGCGCTCGCCGCAAAAGGCGCTGCTGGCCTTCGACAACACGGCTTCGGAAATCACCGGTCCGGTGTTCGGCCACGCCATGCTGGGCGAACTCGACAATGACCTGATCCACAATTTCGCAAAGCCCGGCGAGAGCGCCATCGGCGAGCGTATCATCGTCTATGGCCGCGTGCTCGACGAGCGCGGCCAGGGCGTCTCCGGCGCGCTGCTCGAATTCTGGCAGGCCAATTCAGGCGGCCGCTACCGCCACAAGAAGGACGGCTATCTCGCGCCGCTCGATCCGAATTTCGGCGGCTGCGGCCGCACCATCACCGATGCCGATGGCGGTTATGCCTTTCGCACGGTGAAGCCAGGTCCCTATCCCTGGCCGAACGGGCCCAATGACTGGCGGCCGTCGCACATCCATTTCTCGGTGTTCGGCCACGGCTTCGCACAGCGGCTGATCACCCAGATGTACTTCGAGGGCGACCCGCTGATCTGGCGATGCCCGATCGTGCGCGGTATCCGCGACAAGGCGGCCGTTGAGACGCTGGTAGCGGCGCTCGACATGCAGGCGACGATCCCGTTCGACGCGCGCGCCTACAAGTTCGACATCGTGTTGCGCGGACGCCGCGCCGCGCTGTTCGAAAGCCGGCCGGAGGGAAATTGATGGCGCAGTCGCTGACCCGGCTGAAGGAGAGTCCGTCGCAGACCGCCGGGCCTTACGTGCATATCGGGCTGACGCCGAATTTCGGCGGTATCGGCGGCGTCTATCCGACAGACCTCGGCGCGACGATGCTCAACGACAAGACCAAGGGCGAGCGCATCGGTTTGCGCATCCGCGTGCTCGACGGCACCGGCACGCCGCTCAAGGACGCGCTGATCGAGATCTGGCAGGCGGATGCCAATGGCTTCTACAATTCGCCGGCCGAATTGCGCGGCGATGCCGATCCGGATTTTCAGGGCTGGGGCCGTCAGCCGACCGACATGGAAACCGGCCTGTGCAGTTTTCAGACGATCAAGCCGGGACGCGTGCCATATGGCGACGGGCGGCTGATGGCGCCGCATATCAGCTTGTGGATCGTCGCGCGCGGCATCAATATCGGCCTACATACGCGGCTCTATTTCTCAGACGAGGCCAAGGCCAATGCCGAGGATCCGATCCTGGCCCGCATCGAGCACAAGGTGCGAGTGCCGACGCTGATCGCCGAGCGGCAAGGCGACAACTATATTTTCGACGTCCATCTCCAAGGGGAGAAGGAAACGGTCTTCTTCGACAGCTAGGAGGCCAATGACATGACCGTATCGCCCTTCGACCATCCGCTGCTCTCCGGCCTGCTCGGCGACGAGGAGGCGGCTCGGCATTTTTCGGTGGATGCGGAAATCGCCGCCATGCTCGATTTCGAGCGCGCGCTGGCGCAAGCGGAAGCCGAAAGCGGGATTATCGGCACGGATGCCGCCGCGGCGATTATACCTGTCCTGTTGTCATACAAGCCGGACACCGCGCGGCTGCGGGCCGGTGTGGCGAAGGATGGCGTGATCGTGCCCGAACTGGTGCGCCAGTTGAAGGCAGCGGTCGGCGCGCCGCACGACGCCGGCGTGCATTTCGGCGCAACCAGCCAGGACGTCATCGACACTGGCCTGGTGCTTCGGCTGCGCCGGCTCATTGAACATCTCGACCTGCTGCTGACTGAAAACATTTTGCGGCTGGTGGGGCTGGAAGAACGTTTTGGCAGCCGTGCATTGACAGCGATGACGCGCATGCAGCCGGCGATCCCAATTCAGGCGTCGGACCGCGTGGCGGTGTGGCGCACGCCGCTGCAACGGCATCAGCAGAGACTGTCGGAGCAATCCAAGCGTCTGCTCGTGGTGCAGTTTGGCGGCGCTGCCGGCACGCTGGAGAAGCTGGGCGACAAAGGACCTGCCGTGCGCGCGGCCCTTGCCGCAAAGCTCGGCCTTGGCGACGCGCCGCAATGGCACAGCCAGCGGGATGCACTGGCCGAATTCGCCGGGCTGCTATCGCTCATCACCGGCAGCCTCGGCAAGTTCGGCCAGGACATTGCGCTGATGGCTCAAGATAGAACCGACATCAAGCTGTCCGGCGGCGGCGGCTCGTCGGCCATGCCGCACAAGCAGAACCCGGTGAAGGCGGAAGTGCTGGTGACGCTGGCGCGCTTCAACGCCACCCAGCTTTCCGGCATGCATCAGGCGCTGGTGCATGAGCAGGAGCGCTCCGGTGCTGCCTGGACGCTGGAATGGCTGCTCTTGCCGCAGATGGCGGTTGCGACCGCGGCTGCGCTACGGCTCGCCGCCGAACTCGCCGGACAGATCGAAAGCCTGGGACACTGATGCGCACCCGGATTGTCATTGTCGGCTCCGGACCGTCCGGGCTGCTGCTTGGCCAGCTTCTCGGCACCATTGGCGTCGAGACGGTGATCCTCGAACGTTCGAGCCGGGAGCATGTGCTTGGCCGGGTGCGGGCAGGGGTGCTCGAACAAGGCACCGTCGAGTTGCTCGAAGAGGCGGGCGCAGCTGCAAGGCTGCATGCCGAGGGCCTGCTGCATGCCGGCATCTCGCTTGCCTTCGGCGGCGGCCTGCTCCGGCTCGACCTCACGGCACTGACTGGGGGAAAGCATGTCACCGTCTATGGCCAGACCGAAGTGACGCACGATCTGATGGACAAGCGCGAGGCGGCCGGGCTGACCACCGTCTATGAGGCGGCCAACGTCGCGCTGCATGGTTTCGATGGCGAAGCGCCTTACGTCACCTATAGCAAGGACGGCGTCGGCCATCGCATCGACTGCGACTTCATCGCCGGCTGCGATGGCTATCACGGCGTCAGCCGCAAATCGGTGCCTGAGCGGGCGCTGAAAACCTTCGAGCGGACCTATCCCTTCGGCTGGCTCGGCGTGCTGGCCGAAGTGCCGCCGGCCGATCACGAACTGGTCTACGCCAACCATGAGCGGGGCTTTGCGCTGTGCTCGATGCGCTCGACACATCGCAGCCGCTACTATGTGCAGGTTCCGGTTGATGAGAGCGTCGAGGCCTGGAGCGACGACCGCTTCTGGGATGAGTTGCGCCGTCGCCTGCCCGAGCAGACTGCCGCCGCCGTTGTTACCGGGCCGTCCTTCGAAAAGTCGATCGCGCCGCTGCGCTCCTTCGTTGCCGAGCCGATGCGCTTCGGCCGGCTGTTCCTGGTCGGCGACGCCGCCCATATCGTGCCCCCGACCGGCGCCAAAGGGCTTAACCTCGCTGCCAGCGACGTGCGCTATCTCTTTGCCGGACTTCGCGAATTCTATCTGGACAAATCGCAGGCCGGGCTTGACGCCTATTCAGCCAAAGCGCTGGCTCGGGTGTGGAAGGCGGTGCGCTTCTCCTGGTGGATGACGACGATGCTGCACCGCTTTCCCGATACGGGCGAGTTCGGCCAGCGCATCCAGGAAGCCGAGCTCGACTATCTCGTGCATTCGCAGGCGGCGTCGACCGCGCTGGCGGAGAACTATGTCGGTTTGCCCTATTAAGGGCAGTGCGATCTCAAACCCGTTCGAGCGCCACTGCGATGCCCTGGCCGACGCCGATGCACATGGTGGCGAGCGCATAGCGGGCGCCGCGCTCGCGAAGCTCCAGCGCAGCCGTGCCTGCAATGCGCGCGCCCGACATGCCCAAGGGATGACCAAGCGCGATGGCGCCGCCATTGGGGTTGACGTGCTCCGCATCCTCGGCGATGCCGAGTTGGCGTAGCACGTCGATGCCTTGGGAGGCGAAGGCTTCGTTGAGTTCGATGACATCGAATTGGTGCGGTGTCAGGCCGAGGCGAGCGCAGAGCTTTTGTGTCGCCGGAGCAGGGCCGATGCCCATGATGCGCGGCGCCACGCCGGCGGCAGCGCCGCCGAGGATGCGGGCGATCGGCGTCAGGCCGTGTTTTTTCACAGCCGCTTCGGAGGCGATGATCAGCGCCGCCGCGCCATCGTTGACGCCCGATGCGTTGCCGGCGGTGACCGTGCCGTCTTGCCGGAACGGCGTCGGCAATTTGGCCAGCGACTCGACCGTGGTGCCGGCGCGGGGATGCTCATCCTTCGATACGATAGTCGCATCGCCCTTTTTCTGCGGGACCGTCACCGGGGTAATCTCCTTCGCCAGCCGGCCATTGGCCTGTGCCGCGACGGCCTTGTCCTGGCTGCGCACGGCAAAGGCGTCCTGGTCGGCGCGCGACACTGAAAAATCCTCGGCGACGTTCTCGCCGGTCTCCGGCATGGAATCGACGCCATATTGTTTCTTCATCAGCGGGTTGATGAAACGCCAGCCGATGGTGGTGTCATGGATCTCGGCATGGCGTGAAAAGGCGGTCTCGGCCTTGGGCATGACGAAGGGCGCGCGGCTCATCGATTCGACGCCGCCGGCGATCATCAACTCGGCTTCGCCCGCCTTGATGGCGCGGGCGGCAATGGTGAGCGCGTCCATGCCGGACCCGCAGAGACGATTGACGGTCGAGCCTGAAATTTCCTTCGGCAGTCCGGCCAGGAGCAGCGACATGCGGGCTACATTGCGGTTGTCCTCGCCGGCCTGATTGGCGCAGCCATAGACGACGTCGTCGACAGCCTGCCAGTCGATGCCGGCATTGCGCTCGACCAGCGCCTTCAGCGGGATGGCGCCAAGATCGTCGGCCCGCACCGACGACAGCGAGCCGCCGAAACGGCCGATCGGGGTGCGGATGTAATCGCAGATGAATGCCTCGGTCATGTCATGCGGCCTTTTCTTTTCCGCTTCCCTCATGCGCCGCCTTGGTGCGGGCCTGCAGGTCACGCAATGTCGTCAGCTCGAGTTCCGTCGGCGCCGGCGTTTCGTCAAGCGCCTCGGCGAACTTTACGATCCAGCCGCAGCTGTCCTGCACCTGCTGCCGCGTCACGCCGGGATGCAGCGACACCACGGTGAATTCCTTGCTCATCGGGTCGGGCTTCCAGATGGCGAGGTCGGTGATCAGCAGCGTCGGTCCAGCGGTCTCGATGCCGAGGCGCTGGCGATGGTCGCCGCCATTGCCATGGCCGAAGGAGGTGAAGAAGTCGATCTTCTCGACCATGCCGCGCTTGGACTGCGCCATGGTGATGTAGATCTCCTTCGACGAGGTGGCGATCTCCGGCGCGCCGCCGCCGCCGGGCAGGCGGGTCTTGGGATGCGCATAGTCGCCGATGATGGTGGTGTTGATGTTGCCGAACTTGTCGAGCTGGGCGGCACCGAGGAAACCGATCGAAATGCGACCGCCCTGCAGCCAGTAGCGAAACATCTCCGGCACCGAGACGGTCGTGACGGCGGTGTCGCAAAGTTCGCCGTCACCGATCGACAGCGGCAAAACATCGGGCGCGGTGCCGATGGTGCCGCTTTCATAGATCAGCGTGATGTCGGGCGCATGCGTCAGTCGCGCGACGTTGCAGGCGGCCGACGGCGCGCCAATGCCGACGAAGCAGACATCGTCGTTTTTCAGGGCTCGGCTGGCGGCAATCGTCATCATCTCATTGGGAGTAAAGCCGCTCATGCCGCGCTCCTCAGATGCTTTACGCGGCCGGCGAAATCGTCCGCCGTGCGCTCAAGGACATTGGCCTGCATCCAGGTCTGGAATTTTTCACGGTCGGCGGCGATGTCGTCCCATTCGAGATAGGCGGCGTTGTCCCTGGCATAGTAGCCGTGCGTGTAGGAGGGATGCGAACCGCCTGATACCACCGAGATCGCAGCGATGGTCCAGCGCGGCAGCACGGTGAGGTTGGGATGCAGGTCGTCGAAATTGTCGACGACTTCCTCTACCGTCACCACGGCGCGCTTGGCCGCGAGCACCGCTTCCTTCTGGATGCCGATAATGCCTTCGACCAGCACATTGCCTTTTTTGTCGGCCTTCTGAGCGTGGATGAAGGTCACGTCCGGTCGGATGGAAGGAACGGCGGCAAGCACCTCGCCGGTGAACGGGCAGGTGACCGAGCGGATGTTGGGATTGACTGCCGCCAGCCCGGCGCCGCGATAGCCGCGGAACACCGCGCAAGGCAGGCCGGCAGCTCCCGCCTCGTAGGCGTTGGCCATGCCGGCATGGCTGTGCTCCTCGATCTCGATCGACCGGGGGAAGCCGTTCTCGATGGCGTCGCGGGCGCGGCGCAGCAGGCCGACGCCGGGATTGCCGACATAGGAGAAGATGATCTTCTTGGCCATGCCCATGCCGATCATCTGGTCGTAGATCAGGTCGGGGGTCATGCGGATGAGCGTCAGGTCGCGAAAGCCCTGGCGGATGGCCTCATGCGCCGCCGCCGTCGGGATCAGATGCGTGAAGCCTTCGAAGGCGACCGTATCGCCATCATGCAGGTTCTCAGCCACGGCCTGTTTGAGCGGCAGGAAATTGACCATCGCCAAGAACTCCGAAGTTCAAAAAGTTCGTATTGCGAACATTTGTTTTGTATGAGATATTTTTACATCGCGCCGCCGAGACGAGTCAAGGCGGCGCATTGTCTTGCGGAGGCCGCATGGAGGACGAGGCAACGACACGCGACCATGTCGGCTCGCTGGAGCGCGGCCTTGCAGTCATGGAGATACTGGCCCGGCATCCGGCCGGGATGACGCTGACCGAAATGGCGGAGGAGGCGGGGCTGACCCGCGCCGGCGCGCGTCGCTTCCTGCTGACGCTAACCGCGACCGGCTATGCCACGCAATCCGGCCGGCAGTTTTCGCTATCGCCGCGCCTGCTCACCATCGTGCGCTCCTGGCTCGGCGGCGCCTCGCTGTGGACATTCGCCGCACCCATCATGCGCGACGTGGCCGCCCAGTTCGACGAGGCCTGTAACGCGGCGGTGCTGTCGGGCGAGGAAGTCGTCTATGTCGCGCGCATTCCTGGCCGCCGCATCCTCAGCGTTTCGCTCGATGTCGGCACCAGGCTGCCGGCGCATTGCACCTCGATGGGGCGCGTCCTGCTTGCGGGGCTGGGCGCGGATGAGCTGAAGGCCTTGCTTGCAGAGGCGAGGATCGAACGGCGCACGCCGAAGACGATCACCAGCCGCGCCGCGCTGGCCAAGGCCATCGACGCGGCGAGGGCGGATGGCTTTGCCGTCGTCGATGAAGAGCTGGAACTTGGCCTGCGCTCGATAGCGGTGCCGATCTATGACCGCGCCGGCAAGACCGTGGCGGCGATCAACGTCTCGACGCAGTCGGCGCGGTTCTCCGTCGAGGCGATGGAGCGGGATATCCTGCCAGCGCTGCGGACGGCCAAGCAACGGATTGAGGAATTTTTCTTCGTGTGAGCGCAAGGCTAATCGCCTGAGGGAAGCGCTGCCCCCGCTCTGTCTCGGAGACGCGACGCCCTGCGCGGTTAGCGTCGCCATGCGAACAAACGATGCCCGGGGCACCTGAGCACAACGCATATGCGTGAATCCAAATATATCGTTGACGCCGCCCTTCAACTCCAATATCGAACAGGACTATACAGGTTTACTGAACAGGTACCCATATGAAGCGGCGCGGGGTTCAACTTTCTCCCGGCACGGGCAAGCCCGAGCAGATCGCCACCGTTCTCGAACATGAGATCCGCTCCGGCGTGCTTGGCTTCGGCGACCGCCTGCAAAGCGAGAACGAACTCGTCCAGCGCTTTTCCGTCAGCCGCAACACGGTCCGCAAGGGCCTCGAGGAGTTGTCTAGCCGTGGGCTGATCACGACCAAGGTCGGCATCGGCTCCTTCGTCACTTTCGACGGCAAGCCGGTCGATGACAGCATTGGCTGGTCGCGGGCGCTGGCCAATGCCGGCGCCAATGCCGAGACGCGGACGCTGCGGCTTGAAGTGATCGAGGATGCCGATCTTGCCGCGCTGCTTGGCATCGAAAGCCCGTTCTTCATCGCCGTCGACCGGGTGCGCACCAATGCCAGCGACGGCCATGCGATCTCCATCGAACGCAGCCGCCTGCCGCTGTCGACCGAACTGGAGGACGTGCCGCTGCGCGGTCTGCGCGAAGGCTCGCTCCACCAGACGCTGCGCGGCGCCGGCCTCATCCCAGACCATGGCGAGGAATGGGTCGGCATCGAGATGCTGAATGCCGAAGACGCCGCCATTCTCGGCTGCCCGCAAGGCACGCCGTTCCTGCGCGGACGCCGGCTGACGCGTGCGGCCGACGACCGGCCGATCGAATATGTAACCAGCCTGCTCAACCCGGCGCATTTCGCGCTGCATATGAGGTTTTGAGCGATGCCGGACAGAACCAACGACACGCTCGATCGCGCCATGGGCGCGCTTGTCGGTGGGGCGCTCGGTGATGCGCTGGGCATGCCGACGCAGCTTCTGTCGCCGGCCCGCATTGCCGAACTCTACGGCCATGTCGAGGATTTCGTGGCGCCGTTTGCCGATCATCCGGTGTCGAAGGGGCTCGTTGCCGGCACCATCACCGACGATACCGAACAGGCGCTGCTGCTCGGCCGCATTCTGGTCCAGTCCGGCGACCGCTTCGATCATGCGCGCTGGGTGAACGCACTGCTCGACTGGGAGCGCGAGGTCAAGGCGCGCGGCAGCTATGACCTGCTGGGACCATCGACCAAGCGCGCCATCGACGCCATCAATGACGGCGTGCCGGCGGAAGAGGCGGGAATCCGGGGCGACACCAATGGCGCGGCCATGCGCATCGCGCCGGTCGGCATCATGATGCCGCTGGAACCGTTCGATGCTTTTATCACCAAGGTGGCGGAGACCTGCCGTGCGACGCACAACACCTCGATCGCCATCGCTTCGGCCGCAGCAGTTGCCGCCGCCGCCAGCCACGGCGTCGCCGGTGGCGACTGGCGTGCCGCTTCCGACAGCGCGGTAGCAGCCGCGCGGCGAGGCGCCCGGCTCGGACATTGGGTGACTGGTGGCGATATCGCCGCGCGTATCGCCTGGGCGCAGGAGCTCGTGCGCGGCAAGACCATGCGGGATGCGATCGGGCTCATCACCGATCTCGTCGGCACCGGTGTGGCCAGCCAGGAGTCCGTGCCGGCAGCTTTCGCCGTGCTTGAAGTCGCGCAGGGCGATCCCTGGCAAGCGGCAATCATCAGCGCCAATCTCGGCGGCGACACCGACACGATCGGCGCGATTGCCTCAGGCATGGCCGGCGCCTGCGTCGGCTTTTCGCAACTGCCGCAACAACACATTGCCGGGCTCGTCGGCATAGATATGGGGGAGGTGCGCTCGCTTGCCGAAGACCTCGTCGCGGCGCGCACGGCAAAGGCCAGCAAGGATGCCGCGGCATGAGTGGGCGTCTGGTCCATATCGGCAGCGCCGTCGTCGACTATGTCTACCGCATCGACGCCTTGCCGGCCCCGGGCTGCGAGAAGACCGCGTCGAGCTTTGCGCAGGTCGCCGGCGGCGGCTTCAACATGATGGTGGCGGCCAGCCGCACCGGCATGACGGTGGTCTTCGGCGGCCGGCTCGGCAGCGGACCGAATGGCGATTTTTTGCGCGCCGCATTTGCGGCCGAAGGCATCACAACGCTGACGCCGCCATCGCCGGTCATGGACAGCGGCAATTGCGTCGCCATGATCTCCGGGGATGCCGAGCGCACCTTCGTGTCGTGGCCCGGTGCGGAGAGCTTTCTCAGCCTCGAGATGATGAGCCCCGTGGTGGTCGCGCCTGATGATTGGGTGTTCACGTCGGGCTATACGCTGAGCTATTCCGACAGCCGCGACGCGCTGACCGACTGGATCGAGGCGCTGCCAGGAAACATTCCCTTCGTTTTCGATCCAACGCCGGTCATCGCGGATATCCCACGTCCCATCCTTTCGCGGGTGCTTGCCCGTACGACATGGCTGAGCTGCAACATGACGGAAGCGGTCGAGATCGCTGGGCAAGGCGATGTCGAGGCACTCGCCGCCCGGCTGCTCGCCGACCACTGCCCAAAGGCCGAAGGCGTCGTTATCCGCGCCGGCGCCAAGGGCTGTTTCGTGAGGTTGGTCAATGGCGAGACGCAGACCATTGCCGGCTTCAAGGTCGATGCCATCGACACCAATGGCGCCGGCGACACCCATATCGGCGGTTTCGTCAGTGCACTCTCGCGCGGCGTGCATCCCTTCGAGGCGGCGCGCTATGCCAATGCGGCGGCAGCACTTTCCGTCACCCGCCATGGCGGCTCATCGGCGCCGACCGACAGCGAGATCCAGACTTTCCTGAGCCAGGCCGCCACGGGCGAGCCGGGCCAGAACCAGAAGGCCCATCAGACAGCCTGACCCGCCAAGCGGGCAAACAAGAGAGGAACGAACATGCGCATGCCAAGACTGACTGCCCTGCTGACGGCGACCGCCGTCATCACCTCCGCGCTCACGCTGGCCGCCAGTGCCGCCGAAGTGCATGTGCTCAACTGGAAGGGCTACGGCGCCGACGAGCCGTGGGCGATCGAAGCCTTCGAAAAGGCGACCGGCAACAAGGTCGTCAACGACTTCTTCAATTCCGAACAGGAAATGCTGACCAAGATCCGCACCAATCCGGGCCTCTATGACGTGGTCATGATCAACGCCGCCTTCAACGATCAGGCGATGGCGGAAAAGCTGATCCAGCCGATCGATACCTCCAAGCTGCCGAACTATGCCGACATCAGCAAGGACAAGGCGCAATCGCCGATGCTCGACCATGACGGCAAGGTCTATGGCGTGCCGTGGGTGTGGGGCCTGACGGCGCTGGCTATCAACGAAAAGTCCTTCGACAAGCCACCGACCTCGATCGCCGAAATGTGGGACCCAGCGCATAAGGGCCGGGTCGTCATTCGCGACGACGCTGTCGAAGCGGTGCAGTTCGGCGCCATCGCCACCGGCCAGAACATCAACGACATCAAGGATATGGACGCGGTCAAGACCAAGCTGACCTCGCTGATGCCGCAGATCAAGACCTTCTGGAGCTCGGAGAACGACTGGAACCAGATGGTCGCCTCCAACCAGATCGACATCGGCACCTATTGGAGCGGCTCGGCCGATCGCGCCAAGACCCACTTCAAGCTGCCGGTCTCGCTGGTCGTTCCGCAGGAAGGCGCCGTCGCCTGGCTCGACGCGTTCTCGATCCCGGTGGGCTCGAAGAATGTCGAAGGTGCGCAGGCCTTCATCAACTGGATGATCGATCCGAAATTCTATGTCGAATGGGTCACCAAGGTCGGCGCTCCGGTGTCGGCCAACACCAAGGCGGTGGAAGCGCTGCCTGAAGACTCCTTCAACCGCAAGGTGATGGGCGATCCCGAGGTGGCCAAGCGCATCCAGTTCCAGGCGCCGATCACCGACGCGCAGCGCGAGGCCTATCTGGCGCTGTGGCAGCAGCTCAAAGTCGACGTGAAGTAACGCTCACGTCCGGACCAGCCGGCGGTTGGCGCCGGCTGGCCCTTCAATCCTGGGGAGGAGGGTATCATGGCAGTACAGGGTGCGGTCGCGTCGCGCAGCGGGCTGAGATCGGCCCTGCCGCTGCTGGCGCCGGCCTATCTCTGGCTGACGGTGGCGATCTTCCTGCCGCTCTCGGCCATGGTATTCTTCTCCTTCATGACCGACCTGCCGCTGTCGGGAAAGCCGTGGGCGTTCACCCTTGGCAATTACGCCGCCTTCTTCTCGCAGAGCCTGTACCTGACGCTGCTGCTGGCTTCGCTTCGGCTCGGCCTTGAGGTGACGCTCTGGTGCGTCGTCATCGGCTATCCCGCGGCCTATGTGCTGGCCAAGGTGCTGAAGGGGCGCAGCCGCGAGGCGATCTTCCTGCTGGTCATCTTGCCGTTCTGGTCGAACGGGCTGGTGCGCATCTTCTCCTGGGCGATGGTGCTGCGCGAGGGCGGCATCCTCGACACGGCGCTCAACGCCGTGCTGCCGTTCAAGATCAACATCGATCTGATGTATTCCTACCCCGCAGTCATCATCGGCCTGGTGCACTCCTACGTGCCCTATATGGTGCTGACCTGTTACCTCACTTTGCAGGCCATCGATGACTCGCTGATCGAGGCCGGACGTTCGCTCGGCGCCTCGCGGCTGCAGGTGCTGAAGCGGGTGATCATCCCGCTGTCGATGCCCGGCCTAGTGGCAGGTGCGGCACTGATCTTCGTGCCGGTCGTCGGCTCGTTCATGGAGCCGCGCATCCTCGGCGGCCGCACCGGCACGTTCTACGGCACGGTGATCGAGGACCAGTTCGTCGCCGTCTTCAACTGGCCGCTGGGGGCGGCGCTTTCCTTCATCCTGCTGGCGGTGGTGCTGGTGATCTTGGCGGTTGCCTCGCCGGTGCTGCGGAGGGCTGCTTGATGATGACGACCCGCATCCTCGAAGGACTAGGCCGCTTCTACATCGGACTGCTGCTCGCCTTCCTCTATCTGCCGATCATCATCATGGCGCTGATGTCGTTCAACGTCTCGCCCTTCTACCAATTGCCGTTCGAATGGACGACGGAATGGTATGCCTCGCTCTGGCAGAACGACCAGCTGATCGCGGCCACCTGGAACAGCCTCGAGATCGCGGTCATCACCACGCTCATCTGTGTGGTGCTTGGCTCGGCCGCTTCGCTGGCGCTGTTCCGCTACGACTTCCGCGGCAAGAAGGTGCTGCAGGCGCTGCTGTTTCCGCCGATCGCCATTCCGTGGCTGATCACCGGCACGGCGATGCTGATCTTCTTCTTCGGCGTCGGCATTGGCCGCGGCCTGTTCGCCATCCTGCTCGGCCATGTCGCGCTGGCGCTGCCCTATGTCATCGTCGTCGTCTCGGCGCGGCTGCAGACCTTTGCGCCGGAGCTGGAAGAGGCGGCGCGCTCGCTCGGCGCCAACCAGTGGCAAGTGACGAGGCGTGTGACGCTGCCGTGGATCATGCCCGGCGTCATTGCCGGCGGCTTGTTCGCATTTGCCGTGTCGTTCGACCAGTTCGTCGTCTCCTACTTCCTGGCGACGCCGGGCCAGACGACGCTGCCGGTCGAAATCTACGCCGCGATCCGCAAGGGGTTCACGCCCGAGATCAACGCGGTCTCGACCATCATCATCGTCGTGTCGATGGCGCTGATGCTGCTCACGGCGCGCTTCTTCAAATTCGGCGGAGAGAAATAATGGCCGGCGTGCAGGTATCGAACGTCTCCCGCAGTTTTGGCGCGCACAAGGCGCTGGACGACGTCTCCATCGATTTCGCCGATGGCGGCTTTTATGCGTTGCTCGGCCCATCGGGCAGCGGCAAGACCACGCTGCTTCGCCAGATCGCCGGCTTCGACTTTCCCGACTCCGGCCGCATCGCCATTGGCGGCGAGAGCGTCGAACGGGTGCCGGTCGAAAAGCGGCGCATCGGCATGGTGTTCCAGAACTATGCGCTGTTTCCCAATATGAGCGTCGCCGATAATGTCGCCTTCGGCCTGTCGGTGCGCGGCGAAACGAAAGCGACGATCGCCGCCGAAGTGCAGCGCGCGCTCGATCTCGTCCAACTCGGCAAGCTCGGCGAGCGCCGGCCGCACCAGCTCTCCGGTGGCCAACGCCAGCGTGTGGCGCTGGCGCGCGCCATCGTCACCAAGCCGCGAGTGCTGCTGCTCGACGAGCCGCTCGGCGCGCTCGACAAGGCGCTGCGCGTCGACATGCAGATCGAGCTGAAGCGCATCCAGCGCGAGATCGGCATCACCACCATCTTCGTCACCCACGACCAGGAAGAGGCGCTGACGATGAGCGACCGCATCGGCATCCTGCGCGACGGCAGGCTCGTGCAGGAGGGGCCGCCGGAGGAGATCTACGACCGCCCAAAGAGCGAGTTTGCTGCCACCTTCCTTGGCGACGCAAACATTTTTCGTGGCGATGCGACCGGCGACGGCATCCGCCTGCTTGACGGCACGGCGATCGTTGCCGGCGTAGGCGACAGGCTTGCCGCCGGCACAAAGGCCAGCTGCGCCGTGCGCCCCGAACGCATTCGCATCGCCACCGATGCCGAGGCATCGAGCGGCAATGCCAACACGCTGAAGGGGCAAGTCTCCAAGCGCATCTTCGCCGGCAACAACAGCACCTATTTCGTCGAGCGCGCCGGCCAGACGTTGAAAGTCATCGTCCAGAATACCGGCAGTGACCGGCTGGCCGAGGGCCAGAATGTAATGCTCAGCTGGTCGCCGGAAAGCACCGTGCTGATTCCCGCAAACTAGTTCGCACCGTCACCCCGGCATGGTTCTGATGGGAATTGATGGAGCGGACCTTGGCTGATGGGCCGGCCATGGCGTTATATCCTGTCGTCCAAGGGAGGAATGGATGGCAGGCCAGGGTTTCGAGCCGGATGTGAGGGTTCGCACCAGCGAATACCGGATCGGTTGCATCGGCGCCGGCATGATCATGGCCGAATGCCATCTTGCCGCCTATGCGCAGGCCGGTTTCCCAGTCGTCGCCATCGCTTCGCGCACCAAGGCCAGCGCCGAGAAGGTAGCTGCACGCTGGAGCATTCCGACCGTCCACGACACGCCGGAACAACTGATCGAGAATCCCGAGATTGAGATCGTCGACCTTGCCTTCCCGCCCGACCAGCAGCCGGCGCTGATCCGCCATGCGCTGAAGCAGCCTCACATCAAGGCGATCCTGGCGCAGAAGCCACTGGCGCTGTCGGTCGATGAAGCCGTGAAACTGCGCGACGAAGCCGCAAAGTCCGGCAAGATCCTCTCGGTCAACCAGAACATGCGCTACGACCAGTCGATGCGCGTCCTGAAGCAGATCATCGACAGCGGCGCGCTGGGCGACATCGTCTTTGCGCAGATCGACATGCATGCGATCCCGCACTGGCAGACCTTCCTTCAGGACTACGACCGGCTGACGCTGGCCAATATGAGCGTGCATCATCTCGACGTGCTGCGCTTCCTGTTCGGCGATCCCTCGGAAATCACCACTCTGACACGCAAGGACCCGCGCACGACATTCGAGCATAGCGACGGCATCACCGTCTCGACGCTGCGCTTTCCCTCCGGCGTGCTCGCCGTGTCGCTGGAGGATGTCTGGTGCGGACCGCGCCAGGAGGGCTATCTGGACGACCAGCACATCAACTGGCGCGTCGACGGCACCAAGGGTGTCGCCAAAGGCACGATCGGCTGGCCGAAAGGCGTGGCCTCGACGCTGACTTATGCGTCGACCGAGACGACGGATGGCAAGTGGGTCAGCCCGAGCTGGGACACGATGTGGTTCCCGCATGCCTTCATCGGCGTGATGGAGCAATTGCAGCATGCGGTAGAGACAGGCGCGCCGCCGGCGCTCTCCGTCGCCGACAACGTCAAGACGATGGCACTGGTCGAGGCCGGCTATCGCTCGATGGCGCAAGGCCGCACCGTCAAACTGTCCGAGATATCGATCGACTGAACATGCCGCCGAATAGTGTGGCGGCTGAATCGCTTACCGGGAGGAGTTCACATCATGATGCAGGCAGGTATCTTCACCGGCTATTTCCCCTATGAGCTCGCGGAGGCCGCCCGCCGCATCCGTGCACTCGGCTTCAACACAGTGCAGCTCGACATGCATTTCAGGGATGTCGATCTCACGGCCGGGCAGATCACCGGGGACAAGGCGAGGACAGTGCGCGACACGTTTCGCGACCACAATCTGCCGGTCTGCTGCATCTCGGGCTACACCAACATCATCCATCCCGACAAATCCGAGCGCGAGAAGCGCGTCGGCTATCTCAAGGAAATCATCCGCAATGCGCGCGACTTCGGCTCGCCCTACGTGATCTCGGAGACCGGCACCTACAACACCGAATCCGACTGGGTGCATCATCCCAAAAACAAGACCGAGGAAGGCTTCGAGGAATGCCGCAAGGTGATCTCGGATCTTGCCCAGACGGCTTACGACCATGGCGCGGTGTTCCTGCTCGAAACCTATGTCAACAATGTCGTCGGTTCGGTCGAGGAGACGGTCAAAATGTTCGCGCAGGTCGACCATCCGGGCCTCGGCCTGCTGATGGATCCGACCAATTATTTCGAGGCGCACAATATCGACCGCATGGACCAGGTGCTGAACCAGGTGTTCGACACGCTGGCCGACAAGATCCGCATCGCGCACGCCAAGGACGTCAAGCGCTCAGGCAGCGACAAGACCGAGAAGCATGCCGATATCGGCGACGCGGACGCGCATGAGGGGCTGACCTTCCGCGGCGTCGGCGAGATCGAGCTGCCGGCGCCCGGGCTGGGATCGCTGAATTACGATCTCTATCTGCAGCGGCTCAGTGAGAAGCACCCGAACATCCCTGTTATCATCGAGCATCTGACCGAGGACGACGTGCCGCGGGCGAAAACATTTCTCGACGGGAAGTTCCGCGCCAACGGGCTTTGAGGTAGGCGAGACGGTGATGGCGACGGCGGCCAAGACAAAGCGCGATTACGGCCTGGTCGGCGAAAGCACCCGCCGGGCGATCGAGACCGGGCTGGCCTCGGCCGAGTGGTATCACACCGACGTGCCGCGCAAGGCAATGAAGGAAATGATGCAGCGCTCCGACGGGCCGGCGATCCGCGATACAGTGATTTGGATCGCAGCCATCCTGGGCTCGGCCGCCGGCATCGTGTGGTTCTGGGGCACGTGGTGGGTGGTGCCGTTCCTGCTCGTCTATGGCGTGCTCTATGGATCGTCGAGCGATTCGCGCTGGCACGAATGCGGCCATGGCACCGCCTTCCGCACACGCTGGATGAACGATGCGATCTACGAAATCGCCAGCTTCATGGTGGTGCGCAATCCGGTGCAATGGCGCTGGAGCCATGCGCGGCATCACACCGACACGATCATCGTCGGCCGTGACGCCGAGATCGCGGTAATGCGGCCGCCAAATCTGGTCAAGGCGGCGCTTGCCTTCACCGGCATTCTCGATTTCCGTTATTCGCTGCCGATCCTGGCGCGCCAGGCGTTGGGCAAGCTGTCGGACGACGAAAAGAGCTACATTCCTGAGACCGAACAGGGCAAGGCCATCACGGCGGCGCGCTGGCATGTCGCCGTGTACGTTGCGACGATCGCCCTCGCGATCGCGCTGGGTTCATGGCTGCCGCTGGTGCTGATCGGCCTGCCGCGTTTTTATGGCAGCTGGCACATGGTTCTGACCGGCCTGCTGCAGCATATCGGGTTGGCCGACAATGTCGTCGACCACCGGCTGAACACGCGCACCGTCTACATGAACCCGGTCAGCCGCTTCATCTACTGGAACATGAATTACCACGTCGAGCATCACATGTTTCCGATGGTGCCCTACCATGCGCTGCCGAGGCTGCACGAGCTGGTCAAGCACGACCTGCCGGCGGCGAACCCGTCCATGTGGCATGCCTATCGCGAGGTCTGGCCGGTGCTGCTGAAGCAGCTGCGGTACGAGGATTATTTCCTCAAGCGCGAATTGCCGCCGACGGCGCGGCCCTATCGCGGTGAATTTCACGAGCTCGATATGTCGGCGGCGGCCGAGTAGCGAATAAACCACCCGCCTTCTATCCGGCCTGTTACGGGGCCGGTAAGGTGACCGGGAAAAGCAACCAGCAAACAGGGACATCCCGATGAGCCGAAAGAGACCGACCGTCGCCGATCTGCGCGCCATGAAGGGCAAGCGCCAGCTGACCATGCTGCGCGTCCTGACCATGGACGAGGCCGAGGCCGCCGAGCGGGCAGGGGTCGACATCGTCTCGGTGCCGCCGGAACTGGTGCTCAACCCTGAGTATCGCGATGCGGCGCCTAGCCTGTTCACCATGCCGGGCGAGAACTTCTATGAAATAGGCACGGCGGACGATTTCCTGCGCTGGGCGTTCCGGCTCTACAAGGCCGGAGCCGACGCCGTTTATTGCAGCGCCGGTTTCGCCACCGTGAAGCGGCTCGCCGACGACGCGATCCCCGTCATCGGCCATGTCGGCCTCATTCCGTCCCGCGCCACCTGGACCGGCGGCTTCAAGGCCGTCGGCAAGACCGCCGACACCGCCATGCAGATTTTTGAGGCGGTCAAGCAGTATGAGGCCGTTGGAGCTCTCGGCGCCGAGATCGAAGTGGTGCCGATCGAGGTGGCGAAGGCGATCTCGGAACGGACCTCGCTGATCATGCTGTCGATGGGTGCGGGCACCGGCTGCGACGCGCAATATCTGTTTGCCGACGATATTCTTGGCCAGAACCGGGGCCACATGCCGCGCCATTCCAAGGTCTACCGCAACTTCGCCGCCGAGTACGATCGTCTGCAGGCGGAACGCGTCGCGGCGTTTTCCGAGTACGTTGCCGACGTCGATAGCGGCGCCTATCCGGAAGACAGGCATGTCGTGCGCATGGATCCGGCCGAGCTCAGCCTGTTCATGAAACGGGTGGACGCAAAGGGCTGACTACTCGGCCTCCTTGCCGATCATCGCTGCACCTTGCCATGTTCCGTCGGCGAGCATGGCATGGAGTACCTCGGCATCCGTTCCCAGCGGCCGGTCCTCCCTCAGCATCGCCACATGCGCGCGCACCGCAGCATGGATCGCTGCGGTGCCGGGCGCCAGCTTGAGGCTATCGCGCAGATCGACGGCTTGCGCGGCGGCCATCAGTTCGAAGGCGATCAGCCGGCGCCATAGCGCGATCATTTCGGCGCATTTCGACACCGCCAGAGGGGTCTGCGTCGCATGGTCCTCGACGCCTTCGGACACGGGAAGGAAATCCAGCATCACCGGATTGGCCTTGTGGCGGATGCCGGCCAGGATTGCCGTTGCCGTCTTTTGCAGCGGCACGAAACCGGCCGAGGCGCCGCCGACCGGCGACAAATATTTCGGCAGGCCGTTGCGGCCGGAGCCGGCGAGCTGGATGAAGCGGGCAACGCTTGCCGCGGCACATTGCGCGATCGCCAGGCCGAGCGTCTCGAAGGCAAGCGCCAGCGATGCGGTGTGGAAATTGCCGGTCGACAGAACCAGCCCGTCATCGCCCAGCACCAGCGGATTGTCGGCGGCGGCATTGAGTTCGATCTCCAGCGCCAGCCGCGCCTGATCGATCGCCTGGATCAATGCACCATGGATCGACGGCATGCAGCGGATCGACAACGGGTCCTGCAAGGTGGTCGGCGCCGGCTCCTCGTCACGGGCAAGCAGGTCGCGCAGGCCCTTGGCCGCGAGTTGCTGGCAGGCTGCCGGCCGCGCCAGATGCAGGCGCGGATCGAGGATGGTGCGGTTGGCGCCAAACCCTTCCATGGTCAGCGCGCCGGCCTGCTGCTGTTGCGCAAAGGCCGACAGCGCGTCGGCCAGTACCAACGCGCCAGTGCCGGCTGATACCGCCGAGGCGTTGATCAGCGACAGGCCGTCTTTCGGCGCCAGGCTGATCGGAGCCAACCGCGCCATCATCAACGCCTTGGCCGCCGGCATGCGCCGACCCTGATAGTCAGCTTCGCCGTCGCCGGTCAGCAGACGGGCGAGCGCCGCCATCAGCACGAGATCGCCGGCGCCGATCGAGCCCAACTGCGGCATTACCGGATGCACGCCTGCATTGAGCGCATCGACAAGGGCGGTGAAAGCCGCCGGCGAAATGCCGGAGCCGCCGACTGCCAGCATCGCTGCGCGCGCAAGCATGGTCGCCCGCACCGCCTCTTGGGGCAACGGTTCGCCGACAGCGCCGCTTCGCCCTTCCAGCAACTGGCGCTGGAAGGCGCTGGCATCGCCCTCGACCGATGTGCCGAGATTGGCGCCGAGCCCGGTGTTGAGCCCATAGATTTGCTGACCGGACGCGGCGACCTGATCGAGCACTTTTCGCGCTTTGTCGAGCCTCTCGATGACTGTCGGTTCAACCTCGACCTTGCGGCCGCCGCGGGCGACCTGCGCAACGTCCTCGACGCTGACGCCGGCGCCGGTGAGGACGAGCGCGCTCATGCGAAGCGCAGCCTCTGGCCGATGCCTTTATCAGCAGCCTTGGCCAGCATCGCCTTGCCCAGCGCAATGTCGGACAGCGACAGGCCGCGATGCCAGAACAGGATCGTCTCGTCGTCGCTCTGGCGTCCCGGCTTGAGACCGGCAGCGATCTGGCCGAGCTCGGCGTGCAGCGTCGCTTCGCCCAGCCGCCCGGTCTCGACATGGGCGCGCAGCGAGCCGAACTTGCCGCCTTTGCACTGGCCCCAGTCGTCGACGACCATTTTCTGCATGATGTCGGTCAATGACAGCTCCACCGCGCTCATCGTACCATAGGGCACGACCAGCGCACCGGGCTTGATCCATTCGGTCTTGAGCAGCGGCTGCGGCTCCGGCAGCCGCGAGGCCTCGACGACGATGTCGGCGCCCTTGACGCAGCTCTCCCAGTCGGCAACCGCGGTAACTTTCTTGCCGAGATCGGCCGAGAGTTTGGCAGCGAAGCCGTCGCGGCTTTTCGGGCGGCGCGAATGAACGCGGATCTCGTCGAAGTCGAAGAGATGGTCGAGCAGGCGGACATTCCAATAGGCGGTGCCACGTGCGCCGATATGGGCCAGCACCTTGGAGTTCTTGCGCGCCAGATGTTTGGCGCCGATAGCGGTGACGGCGCCGGTGCGCATGTCGGTGATGACGGTGGCGTCGAGAATGGCGCGCGGCGTGCCGGTGCGCGGATCGAACAGGTTTAGAATGCCAAATTCTGAAGGGAGCCCGTGCAGATAATTGTCGACATAGTCGCCGACGATTTTCACGCCCGCCGTATCGAGCGGCGCAACGTAGCCGCGCAGAACGTTGAAATGGCCATGGAAGGAAGGGTCGGGTTCAAGATGGACGCGCGGCTCGATCACCGTCTGGCCATTGCCTTGCGCGATAAGCCCGGCTTCGACAGCGGCAATGATTTCGCCGTCGGTCATCTCCAGGGCTTCGATATCTAGGGCATTGAGGTAGTCGATATAGATAGGCTTCATGCAATGTCCTTGGCCGCCCGCCCATCCATAACAGGCTGCGAGCCGACACGGAAGTTTGTTGGATAAGCTCTGGACGGGGCCAGCCATATGCTGTTCAACGCGGTTCGCTATGACTGCCGTTCCCGACACCGAGGCCTCCGCCGCAACCGCCAGCAATGCGCGGCGCGTGGCGTTGATCGTTGCCATCGCGTTTTTCATGCAGCTGCTGGATTCGACGATCATCTCGACCTCGCTGCCGCAGATGGGACAATCCTTCGGCGTGACGGCGGTGGCGATGAGCATCGGCATCACCGCCTACATGCTGACCATGGCGGTGTTCGTGCCGCTGTCGGGCTGGCTTGCCGACCGCTTCGGCGCGCGCAACATCTTCCTGCTGGCGATTGTGCTGTTCACGCTGGCCTCGCTGGCCTGCGGCTTCTCGCAAAATCTGCCTCAGTTCGTTGCCGCCCGTGTCGTGCAAGGCCTGGGCAGCGCGCTGATGACGCCGGTCGGGCGCATTCTGGTGCTGCGCAATGCGTCGAAGTCGGAGCTGCTCAACGCCACGGCGCTGATCACCTGGCCGGCGTTGTTTGCGCCCGTGGTCGGGCCGGTGCTTGGCGGCTTCATCACAACCTATCTCTCCTGGCACTGGAATTTCTTCATCAACATCCCGCTTGGGCTGGTCGGGCTGGCGCTGGTCGCGCGCTTCATTCCGGGCGACCGCGCGGCCGATCCCAAGCCGCTGGATTGGCCGGGGTTTTTCCTCACGTCGCTGGGGCTCGCGCTGCTGCTCTACGGCCTTGAGCGCATCGCACATCCGGAAGACGGCGCTTTGCCCGCCGTGCTGCTGATTGCCGCCGGCATCGTCATCGGCTGGCTGGCGGTGCGGCATCTCCGGCGCGCGCCGCATCCGCTGCTCGATCTCAGCGCGTTCAGGGTGCAGACCTTCGCCATCTCGACGCTTGCCGCCGGCACCATTTTTCGCGTGGCGATCAACGCCACGCCGTTCCTTTTGCCGCTGCTGTTTCAGGTCGGCTTTGGCCTTTCGCCGGTCGATGCCGGCTTGATGATCCTGGCCTACTTCCTCGGCAATCTCGGCATGAAGACGGTGACGACGCCGACGCTGCGGCGCTTTGGTTTTCGCACGGTCATGGTCGTCAACGGCCTGATCGCCTCGGCCTCGATCATGGCCTGCGCGGCGATCTCGCCGGAGACGCCGCAGGCGCTGGTGGTAGCGCTGATGCTGATCGCCGGCCTGACGCGCTCGATGCAGTTCACAGCGCTGAATACTCTGGCCTTCGCCGATATCGATGCGGCGCAGCGCAGCTCGGCGGCAACTTTGTCGTCCATGCTGCAGCAGATGTCGATGCTGTTCGGCGTAGCGGTGGCGGCTGCCATTCTGAACCTGTCGCAGATCGTCAGGCACCGGCCGGCGCTCGACCTCGTCGATTTTCGCATCGCCTTCCTGGTCATCGGCGCCATCGGGCTGGCGGCGGCGTTGCGGTTCCTCGTGCTGCCGCCCGGTGCAGGCGCCGAAGTTTCAGGCCACACGTCCAGGACCTGAATTCGCGATTTTCGCCGCTCAGGCGGCAATTAATTCCGCCTTGTGCTTTCGCCTCAGAACGGCACCTTCGCGCATACGCGCAATGGTGCAACCAAATGCCAAAAGCGCAGCCTTTTCCTAGGATTGCGCCAGTTCTAGCAATCGGTGCGTCCACTGGAAGATTATCACTGCCAACGGGTGTTCCGAGCGCGGATTCATTTGACGAAGCGGCGCCGAGCCGATTAGCTTTCTTCGGAAGGGGTGGCAGAGCTGCCATCGGGGCGAATGCAGACATGAACACGATTGGCTGGCCAAATGTCAGGAGCCTGAATCAGGAAGGCATTGTCTTTGCCATCGCCGTGGTGCTGTTCGTCGCCGCTGCCATTGGGCTGCCTGGTTTCATCGCTGCCAACAATCTCGTTGCCATCGTCCGCTCGGTGTCGGTGCTGGGCATTTTGGCGCTCGGCATGGCGGTCGTCATAATCGGCAGGGGCATCGACCTGTCGGCGGTGGCGATCATGGCGATGTCGGTCGCCTGGTATCTGCAATTGCTCAACGCCGGAACGCCTGATGGGCTCGCCTTCGCCTATGTGCTGGCAGGCGTGCTCGCCATCGGCCTGCTCAACGGTTTTCTCGTCGCCTATGCCGACGTGCCGGCGATCTTCGTGACGCTGGCGACCGGCTCCTTCGTCTTCGGCTATGTCCGCTCGCAACTGATCACGCAGGATGCGGTGCCGGTGCCTCAGGGCCATTGGGTGGAGTTGCTCGGCGGCCTGCGTTTCCTCGACATTCCGATCGAAGTGTTCGTCTTCGCCGGGCTCGCCTTCCTGTTCTTCCTGTTCCTGCGCTACACCAAATGGGGCCGCTACATCTATTTCGCCGGCGACAATCCGGTCGCCGCGCGCAACATCGGCATTCCGGTGCGGCCAATGCTGGTGCTGCGTTATGTGGTTTCGGCCTTCGTCGCGCTGATCGCCGGCCTGCTGACGGCGTCGAGCCTGCACTCGATCAACACCCGCGTCGTCAACTCGACGCTGCTCTATGACATCGTGCTGGTGGCGGTGATCGGCGGCATCGGCCTGTCCGGCGGGCGGGGCGGAGTGCGCAATGTGCTGGTGGGCGCTGCACTTATCGGCATCCTGTCGAACGCGATGACCATCATCGACATTCCGCTGCTCTATCAAAACCTGATCAAGGCGGCGATCCTGCTCGGAGCCATCATCGTCGACGGCATCATCAATCCGCGCGACGAACAGACCGCGCAGCAGGGCGACATCTAAGGGGTACCCGACGGGTCATGCGGACCGGCCGGCAATAAGTGAAAAACAGAGGATGTGACATGAAACTGATCAGAACACTGATGGCGGCCGCCACGGCGCTGGCCGCTACCGCCTTCGTCGCGCCGACCTTCGCCGCCGACGATCCGGGCCCGGCCGCATACGCGCAGGCGCTCAAGGGCAAGCGCGTCATGCTGGTGCCGCTGGCGATGGGCTTCGACCTTGCGCAGGGCTGGTCGCACTATCTGAAGACGGAAGTCGAGGCCTGGGGCGGCACCTTCGAAACACGCGATCCGAACTGGGTCGTCGATGCCGGCGCACAGGCGATCACCGACGCGATCTCGTCCGACACAAGGCCGGACGTGCTGATCATCCATGCGCCGGATCTCAACTCCTATTCCAAGCTGATGAAGAAGGCGCAGGCTGCCGGAACCTACGTCATACTGGTCGACAATCCCGCCAACTTCCCGGCCGACGCCTTTGTCGGCAGTGACTGGGACCGGCTCGGCCAACTCGAGGCCGAAGCGGCGATCAAGGGCTGCGGCGAGAATTCGTCGAAGAAGATCGGCCTTGTGCAGGGTGATCAGGCCAACTCGTCCAGTCTCTACCAGTATGCCGGCATCATGAAGGTGCTGGAGAAGCACCCCGACTTCAAGGTCGTGGCCAAGCCCGACTCCAACTGGGATCCGACGACGTCGCGCAACGTGACGACGACAATGCTGCAGCAGAACCCGGACATCTGCTCTATCATCGACTTCTGGGATGGCGACGCCACCGGCGCATCCGCCGCCATCCGCGACGCCAAGCTCGACGGCAAGGTGTTTTTGGTCACCACCGGCGGCGGCGAAAAGGCGGCCGATTGCGACAAGCTGCAGGACGGCACCTATGGCGCCGTTGTCATGACAGACCTTGCCCGCCAGTCCGGCGACATGAACGCTATCATCAAGTTCCTGCTGCAGAGCGGCCAGCCGGCCGGCACGTCGCACACCTACATCTACACGCTGGAGAAGGCTACGACCAAAGCCGACCTCAAGCCCGACAGCTGCTGGGACCTGAAGGCGCTGCAGGCCGAAGCGGCGGCGAAGTAAGCCGCGCTTTTCGACTGAAATAAACGAGGTGACTGGACAATCCGGTCACATCGTTCCCTCATGGAATAGCAGCCGCCGATGTCCTTTCGCGAACGCCTCCAGTCCTGGCGCTACAATCTCGTGCCCGACCATCTGGTCGGCGAGATCCTGACAAAACGCTGGACCGACAACGCCATTCCGTTCCTGGCGCTGGTGGCGACGCTCAGCGTGTTCGGCTCGATCATTCCCGGCTTCTTCAAGCTGACCTCGCTGCAGGAATCGACCCGCCAGCTCGGCGAGTTCTCGATGGTGGTCACCGGCATGACGGTGGTGATGCTGGGCGGCGGCATCGACCTGTCCGTCGGCTCGATCTTCGCGCTGTCCTGTTTCTCCGCCGTCTATGTCTTCTTCATTCTCGAACAGTCTATCTGGCTGGCGCTGGCGGCATCGCTCGCCACCGGCCTGATCTTCGGCGCCGTCAACGGCTACCTCGTCGGCTACCTCAGGCTGCGCGCCTTCCTCACCACCCTGGTGACGTTCATCTTCGGCCGGGCGCTGTTCGATATTCTCGTCACCACCTATGCCGCCGACGTGCAGCTTTCCCAGGCGACATCCGATGTGCTCGACTTCATCGGCGACAGCACCTTCTGGGGGCTTTCGGTCTCGGTGTGGCTGGCGATCATTCTTGCCATCGTCACCCATATCGCGCTGACGCGCTCACGGCCGGGCTGGCATGTGCTGGCGGTCGGCGGATCCAGGCGCTCGGCGCACAATGCCGGCATTCGCGTGCGTCGCACCGTGTTCATGACCTATGTCTTTTCCGGCTTCTGCGCCTCGATCGGCGGCTTCCTGATCGCTTGCCGCCTGAGTGGGGCAGGGCCGGGCACCGGCCTCAACCTTGAGATCATGGCGCTGACGGCGGCGGTGGTCGGCGGCGTCAGCCTGGGTGGTGGCCGCGGCTCGGTCATCAAGGGGCTGATGGGCGCCATCATCGTGCTGACCATGACCAACGGGCTGATCCGGCTGGGCTATGGCACCGGCACCAACCAGATGGTGCTGGGCATCATGCTGGCGGTGGCGGTGACGATCGACATCCGCTGGCTGAAGAACCGCCATAAGGTGCTCAACGAAGTCTATGTCGCGCCGGTCTATCTCAAGATGGGCGAGACACAGTCTGCGGTGCCGGGCTCAGGCACGCCCTACGCGCTCGACAACCGGCTGTCGGCGGCCGACCATATCGGGCTCGGCGAGTTGGAAGGGCCGGAAGACGTCATCCTCGACCGCGACGATCACCTCTATTGCGGCACGCGCCATGGCGAGATCGTCCGCTTCTTCGCGCCGGACTATATGAAATCGGAGGTGTTTGCCCATATCGGCGGCTTTCCGCTGGGCCTGGCCTTCGACAAATCGGGCAATCTGATCAGCTGCGTCGGCGCCATGGGGCTCTATTCCGTCTCGCCGGATCGGGATGTGAAACGCCTGTCGGCGGAGACGTCGCGTTCCTGGACCTCGATCGTCGACGATGCGCGGCTGCGCGACCCCAACGATTGCGACATCGCGCCGGACGGGCGGATCTATTTCACTGACTCCACCAAGCGCTATGACGCCCACGATTGGGCGCTGGACTCGATCGAGAACCGCGCCACCGGCCGGCTGCTGGTTTATGACCCGAAGGACGGTTCGACGAAGACACTGCTCGACGGCTACCGCTACACCAATGGCGTGTGCATGGCGCATGACGGGAAGTCGCTGTTCTTCGCTGAGAGCTGGGCCTGCCGTGTGCATCGATACTGGCTGGAAGGGCCGAAAGCAGGCACCGCCGAATGCGTCATCCGCGACATGCCGGGCTATCCCGACAACATCAACCGGGCGTCGGACGGCAATTACTGGATGGCATGGCTCGGCATGCGCACGCCGAGCTTCGACCTGTCGCTGCGCCATCCCGATATGCGCAAGCGCATGACGCGCCGGCTGCCGCAGGACGAGTGGCTGTTCCCCAACATCAACACCGGCGGCGTGGTGAAATTCAACGACAAGGGCGGCATTGTCGAGGCGATGGGCGACCTTACCGGCGGCGCGCATCCGATGGTCACCTCGATGCGCGAGCACAAGGGTTTCCTGTTCGTCGGCGGCATCCTTAACAACCGCATCGGCCGCTACAAGATTGCGGGCGCCGACCCGAACTGGACCAGTTCCGCTTCTTATTGGGGAGCGAAGCCATGATCCTCGATCCTGTGCTCGACCTGTTTCGTGGCAAGGCGGTGACCATCCCACCGCTCGACGGTGCCTTCCGTCCCAACACGCGGCTGGACGAGGCGCCAGTGTTCGCCGATTTGACGGAGCCCGACAATCTTCTGGTTGCCGATGGCCGGCTGCTCGTTTCCAGCGGCAATGCGGTATATTCGCTTGCCGCAGGGGTGGAGCCGAAGGTTGTCGGGACCTTTCCTTCCCCCATCACGGCGCTGGCTCTATCACTGTCGGGCGAACTGACGGTGGGGTTGGAAAGCGGCAAGCTGCTGGTTGCCGGCAAGGAGGTTTCGCTGCCGGCCGGCGTCAGCTGCATCACCGCGCTTGCCTATGCAGACGACGGCACGTTGTGGCTGGCCAATGGCTCGGCTGAGCACACGCCGTCGCAATGGGCCGCCGACCTGATGAAGAAGGGCGCGTCCGGTTCGCTTTGGAGGCGGGACGCGGCCGCCGCCGAGTTCCGCAAAGTGGCCGGCGATATCGCCTTTCCCTACGGGCTGCATCCCATTGGGCGGGATGTGCTGGTCAGCGAAAGCTGGCGCCATCAGCTCGTTCGCTTCGATGGTGCGACCGGTAGCCGCTCGACCGTGCTGACGCATCTGCCCGGCTATCCCGCGCGCCTCGCGCCGGCCGGCGATGGCGGCGCGTGGCTGGCTCTGTTCGCGCCACGCAACCGGCTGATCGAATTCGTTCTCCAGGAAACCCACTATCGGCGCGACATGCTAGACCAGGTGGCGCCGGCCTACTGGATCGCGCCGGCTTTGGCCTCCAATCGCAGCTTCCTCGAACCGCTGCAATGCGGCGGCATCCGCACCATGGGCATCCACAAGCCCTGGTCGCCGAGCCGCTCCTATGGGCTGGTGGTCAGGCTCGATCAGAACATGCAGCCGCAATTCAGCCTGCACAGCCGCGCCGACGGCACGCGCCATGGCATCTGCAGCGTGGCGGAAACGGACGGCCGCCTGTTCATCGCCTCCAGGGGCGGCGATTGCGTGCTGGCCATCGACGCAGGAGGTCTCTGATGGAACCGATCGTGCGCCTGGAAAATGTCACCAAGAACTATCGCGGCGTGCCCGCGGTCAGACAAGTCAGCTTCGAACTGCGCAAGGGCGAAATCCACGCGCTGCTCGGCGAGAACGGCGCCGGCAAATCCACGCTGACCAAGATCATCGCCGGCGTCGTCGACGCCACCTCAGGCAAGATGTTCCACAAAGGCCGCGAGATCGCTTATGCGTCGCCGCATGCGGCGCTCGAGGCCGGCATCGCCATGGTGTTCCAGGAGACCAGCCTGGTGCCGTCGATGACGGTGGCGCAAAACCTCTATCTCGGCACCGAAAAATTCCTCAACCGGCTGCGCGGCACCTACATTTCGGCGCAGCAGTTTTTGCAGTCGCTGAACTTTCCGGTCGACCCCAACGCCATGGTGGCGACGCTGGGCGCGGCCAAGCGTCAGATGGTCGAGATCGCGCGCGCCGTTCACCACAATGCCGAGATCATCATCTTCGACGAGCCGACGGCGACGCTGACGCCGGAGGAGAAGCGGCACTTCTTCGCGCTGATCCGGCGGCTGAAGGCGAACGGCGTCTCGATCGTCTTCATCAGCCATGCATTGGAAGAGGCGCTGATGATCGCCGACCGCATCACAATCCTGCGCGATGGCGAGCTGGTCATAACCGACGACACATCGGCCTTCGATCGCGACAAGATCGTCGCCGCCATGGTCGGGCGTACACTGTCGGGACAGATCTATCGCCAGCGCGACGAGGCCAGGCTGCGCAAGGCCGGCAAGAAGGTGCTGTCGGTGCAGGACATTTCGATGAGCAATGTCGTGCGCAACACCTCCTTCTCGATCTTCGAGGGACAGATCACCGGCGTGTTCGGGCTGATCGGCTCCGGCCGCACCGAGACCTTCAAGATCGTCTCCGGCATCTACAAGCGCGATTTTTTGCGCGGTGGCGCGATTGAACTCGACGACAGGCCGGTGCGCTATCTCGTGCCCAGTGAGGCGGTCGCCGACGGCATCGTCTATGTTACCGAGGACCGCAAGAGCGAGGGCATTTTCGAGACGATGGGCATCGCCGAGAACCTGTTCGGCGGGCTGCTGGCGGCGGGCCGCGAAAAGGCCTGGGTGATCAACCAGCAGGAGATGCGCACGCTTTCCGCTGAATGGACGAAGACGCTGAACATCAAGGCGATCAACGACAATGCCCGCGTGGTCGAGCTTTCCGGCGGCAACCAGCAAAAGGTGGTGATCGGCAAGGGGCTGGTGCAGCAGCCGCGTATCGTGATCTTCGACGAGCCGACGCGCGGCGTCGATGTTGGCGCCATCGCCGAGATCCACCAGATCATCAACCGGCTGGCCGACGAGGGATTGGCCGTCGTCGTTATCTCGTCCTACCTGCCGGAAATCATGAACCTGTCGGACCGGATTCTGGTGTGCCGGCAGGGCCGTATGGTCGAGGAGTTTTCGCCCGCCGAGGCGACGGAGGAGAAGATCATGTATGCGGCGGTTCATTAGGTTTCTGGTCGGTGTTTGAGGGTGCGCATAGGTCGCCAATTGGCGAAGGCCTCAGCGCCTTCGTCATCCTCGGGTCTCCGCGACGGCGCTTCGCGCCTGCTTCGCCCGTGAATGACGAAGCTGAGATGCTTCGGCCAATCGCCATGGTTCTGTCAGCATCAAAAACTGAATCGGAATAGCCGGTTAGCCGCCCTTGCTCGAGACCTGATTCAACCACCTGATCCACCGATTCAACGAAAGGAAACGCCATGGCCGCCACAAAACTCCTCAGCGATGCTGAGGTCGAAAAAATCCCGGTTGCGAAGGCTGTGTTCGATGACATCCGCGCGACGCGCAAATCGGATTTCGTCAACAATTTCTGGCGTGGGCTCGCCAACGATCCGGCCTTGCTGAAACGGACATGGGACCAGGTGAAGGTGGTGATGGCCACGGAGAGCGCCATCGACCCGCTGACCAAGGAAATGATCTATATCGCGGTGTCGACCGCCAATGGCTGCTCCTACTGCGTCCACTCGCATACGGCAGCTGCCCGCGCCAAAGGCATGACCGATGCGCAGCATGGCGAGATGGTGTCGATCATCGGGCTGGCCGGGCAGACCAACCATCTGGTGACTGCGATGCAGATTCCGGTCGATCCTGAGTTTGAAGTGAAGTGAGGGGCGGCTTTCGCTTCTCCCCTGTGGGAGAATGGAAAGCGTGCGCTATGCCGGTCTGTAAACCTTCTCTGCTGTATTCCAAAAGATATCCGCTTCCGCCACCGGACCGTGCTTCGCCACGGCTGCACGATGCGCCTTGATCAGTTCGGCGTGGCTGGTCCAGAGCTTCTCTATCGGGAAGTTGGAGCCGAACATCAGGTGGTCAGCGCCCAGAATGTCGATCGCATTGTCGACGATGTAGGCAATCAACGCCGGATCGTTGCGGTGGGCGAAGGTGCCGAGGCCCGACAGCTTGGCGTAGAAGTTCGGCGCTGTTGATAGCGTACTCAGGCCGGCTTTCCAGGCCTCGGTGGTTTCCGGCTCCATGCCGGTCAGCATGCCGGCATGGGTGAGGATGAAGTTGATCTGCGGGTTCTCGCCGACCAGCGTCAGCCCGTCCTTCATCTGGGCAGGGAAAAGCTGCAGGTCGAAGGACAGGCCATAGTCTTTAAGCCGCGCGACATTGGCCCGCACCTTGGGGTCGATGACCTGATCGGCCGAGGCAGCGAAGCGGAAGGCCGGCGTCTCGTGCCAGTGTAACTGCATGCGCACGCCGCGCAGCAGCGGGTACTTTTTCAATCGATCGATCTGGGGCCGGACATCGTCGACAGTCATATCGGTATAGCCGACGATAGCGTGCGGCCAGCCGGTCTCGTCGGCAGTCTTCTGCAGGAAGGCGACTTCTTTTTCGAAATCCTCCTTGGCCCAGTTGGTCTGGACATAGACGGCCTTCTCGACACCTGCGCCTTGCTGATCGGCGAGAAATTCCTCGATCGGATAGTCGCGGCGAATCGGCTCGTAGGGGCCAAAAATGCGCGGCACCATCGGGCCGAACAGCCAGGGCTGGTCCTGCTGGCGCCAGATGTGGAAATGCGCGTCGATGGCTTTCTGCATCACGATACCCTTTTCCAGATTGCCGACGCCGCCGGGGCAGGGCGGGCGAGCGACAGGATGAAATCGGTGAGACTCCCGAGCGAAGAGCCGTCGATGAGATCGTCGAGATCGGGCAAGATGGCGCGCAAAGCCGCCGTTGCCGGCTGGAAGCGCGGATCGCCGGCCAAAGGTGTGGCCAGCGACAGGCGAAAGGCGCGGGCGCTCAGGCGGCGTATCGCGGTCTCTAGATCGGCATGGTCGCCGCGCTCCAGCGCGTCCGACAGGATGATCACAGCGGCACCGCGCGCGAAGGCCGATAACCGCGGCACCGAGAGGAAGGCGAGCAGGGTCGGTCCCATGCGCGTGCCGCCGTCCCAGTCGTCGACGAGTGCCGCCGCTCGGGCGAGAGCCTGGTCGCGATCGCGGATACGCAGTGCGGATGTGATGCGGGTGAGCCGAGTGCCGAAGGTGAAGATTTCGGCACGGTCAGCGCCTTGTACGGCGGCGTGCGCCAATTTGAGATAATCCGATGTGTGCAGCTTCATCGAGCCGGAGACGTCGATGAGGATCAGCAGCTTGCGCGGCACCGTCTGGCGGCGGCGGAGCTGCGGCGAGGGGATATCGCCATCGGCGCTGACGATTTCCCTGAGCGAGCGGCGCAGGTCGAGCTTGCCGCGCGAATGGGTGCGCACGGTGCGGAATGAGCGGCGCGCGGGGAGGGCAGCCGACAGCTTGCGGCGAAAGGCGGTCAGCCTGTCATCGTCGCGCTGAAAATCGCGCGTGCTCAGTTGCTCCAGGCCCGACGACAGCTCGCCGCCTTTCTCCTGGCGCGTCGTCTGTTTCTCCTCCTGGCGCGTGCCGTGATCGTCCTTGATGCGGGTTTCCTCGTCTTCCTCGCCTTCGATCGAGGGTTGGCCATCGCCATGGAAGTGATTGCGAAAATGCGCCTCGAATTCGCCGCGGCGATCGGGCGGGGGGGCAAGCGTTGCGAGCGCCGCCTCGCGGATGTCGGCCATGGAGCGCGGGCCGAGCAGGGTTATGGCCTGCATGAAGCTGGAGACCTGCTCGGCGGCGACGGCAAAGGCGTGGCGGCGCAGCAGCCGGGCGAAGTCGAGGAAGGGCGCGGAGGCGAGAGGAAGGGTTCCCTGACGCATCATTCCTTCGCGCCCCCCTCTGTCCTGCCGGACATCTCCCCCACAAGGGGGGAGATCAGCAGCTTTGGCGCTTCGGTTCTTTCTGCGCCGCTGGAGATTGGCGAAAGCCAGGATGACGGCTGATCTCCCCCCTTGTGGGGGAGATGTCCGGCAGGACAGAGGGGGGCGCTGTCCCGCCAGCGTTGCAGAGTGCCCAGGTGAGGCCACCTCGCTATGAACGAGCTGTTGACCTCACACGTCACCCCAGCGCCTCCTCGACA